>CAYZOB010000019.1:0-10539 GCA_964480115.1 uncultured Candidatus Peribacteria bacterium | reverse complement strand
GCGCCTATCCCGGCTGTGTAAAACCCGTTGAAACCATGCACCACCGCATTTCATTCGCCTTTGAAATAAGCCATGAAAGCGTGATTCCGCTGTGCAACATCCACCATGAATTTTCGCACAATGGTCTGATAACTCATGAGCTAAAAGAACCGGAAAATTGGCAATTGCAAGCCACGGGCAGCACGAGCATCTTCGATCAATTTAATCTGGCGAAAAGAAGAGGTGGCTAAAAAACGCATGGAAGATCACTGGCAGACCAAGCATTTTCGATCAATTTAATCTGGCGAAAAGACAGGCGTCCTAAAAAACGCACGGCAGTCCGAGTATTCCAAACCGTTCATAGCTACAAAACGTCAAATTCGAATTTATCTGAAATTTTTCATACCAAAATCTTTTTATCATTGCAATTTATCAATCTGGCAGTAGAATGACTCTACCTGCGAATAGGCAGGCCAGCCATCAATACATGGGCGAGTGGCGAAACTGGTAGACGCACTAGCCTTAGGAGCTAGCGGGTTACACCATGAGAGTTCGAGTCTCTCCTCGCCCACCAGATGCGACGCTTAGTGATAGTGTCGCATAGAGTATGCGACCGACTCCAGTCGCATGTAGCCGCGAACGTTGCGAAGCGAATTCTTTATCCATTTCAATCCTCAATTCTAGCCACAACACCCGAAACCCCATTGGATATAACCCTAATTCTAACTTGCTCGTCAATTTCTTGAACAGGCAAATCTAACTCTTCACCGTAAATATGGGGATGCCGACTTCGATCAGCAAAACCCCTTCTCACTCCCACCAGCGCAATAGCTGCCTTTTGCATCCACCTATAATATCCATGCTCTAGGATCTGAAAGCCATACGGCAGAAAAGCACGAAGATTGTGTGGTCGCACATCCAGTGAGGTGGAACAGCGATTACCATAAGCATTGTAACCATAGGCCATTTTTTGAGCATTTTGATATTTATCTACAAATGCGGAATCCAATTCCGCTACGCTTAATTCCTCACCTTCATCGGAAGTAATACCAAAGGCGTCAAATCTAAAAGTATGAGGAGTTAAGGCTTTCCCACCATCGAATTCTAATGGATCGAAATCCGCTCTTGGTGAGTATGGTCGAAAAAGTCGTGACTGATAAAACATAATTTCACCACTCCTATCATGCACGCCAAATTCCATTTGAAAAGAATGGGAAGACGGCATTAGACCGGAATCTTGAACATTTCTATAGAGCCGAATAATTCGCTCCGCTAAATTTGCTGAGATAGATTGATCACCATCATGAGAATTTCTAGTGCGCTCTACAACAGTACGAGGAATTTCTCGGCCCTGTTCGTCAAACACTGCCTCCTCCAAATCTGTTCTGCGACTGCCCCAAATCGGCATTACATGGCAAATGCGAAACACTCCTTTTTGATGAGGATGCTCGATTATCGATCCACGTTCACTTCCACAAAAGTCCTGCACCAAAACGCCAATATCTCCATGAAATTTCTCTCCGGATTCATATTCTACAAAGGACTTCACGTCTTTATCCTGAGCAGCATCAAGAACCTTGAAAATATTTTCCCTAACACTTTCTTTTCCAAGAACATCAATTTCAGTAGGTACGACATCAACCATTCCACTAACATCCTTCCAATGACAGCCCCTCACCACCTTTGGCACATTACAATCATATCCCTTCAGAAATCTATCAATATCTTCCCCCGATTCCAAAAATTTCGTACCAGTCGGCAAATGCCCATGCAAATGCGGCTGAGTATCCTGCAAATACCCATAAGCACCAGGTTTACTCCCTCCGAGTTCTCGAAGATACATTTCCGCATTCGCATTATCCCAGCTTACTTCGTTTGACATAAATTTCAATGATTGGCGCAAACAATACCACGCAAATTGGCTTAAGTAAGAGATTATTTGCATCCCTCAATCTTCAAGCTCATATCCACGCCCATAATTCCACTCGTTAGACAACCCATAGAAATTATATCCACTCCTGTTTTGGCATAATCCAAAACTGTCTTTTCATTGATACCACCGGAAGCCTCAAACAAAAGATTGTCATATAGTCCGGCTTTTTTCAGCTCAATCATAGTTTGCGCCATCGTTTCAGCGCCCATATTATCCAGCAAAAGCACGCCAATAGATCTGATTTTCGTTCCCAGAAATTCACTAAAAGCCCTGGCTGCCGCCAAGGCCTCTTCACAACTTTCAACCTCAATCTCCACAAATCTCGTATCATGCTTCGAATCAGCAATTCTCTGTAAAACCAACTTGAAATCATGATTCACTGCATCCAGATGAGTATCTTTTACTAAAATCGCATCAGAAAGATTGAGTCTATGACTTCCACCACCACCAACCATCACGGCTTTTTTATCGATCAGCCCCCACAAAGTTTTACGTGTAGGCGTAATCAATACATCGTAATCCTTTATTATATTCACTATTTTCTTGGTCATCGTCGCAATCGCACTCATTCGCATAATGAGATTAAGCACAATGCGTTCCACAGCCAGCAAATCATGGATTTCAGCGGTTATATCCAGCAAAATATCTCCTTTTTTGAATTCATCTCCATCCTGCACCTTAAAATCAACCTTCATGACCTCTTTTATCGCCGGTCTAAAATTACGATCTGAATCTACCAGGAAATATTGGATTTCCTCCCGTCCGGCAAAAACGCCATCTTCCTTTGCCACAATCTGCGCTGTAACAATTTGCTTTTCAACAAAAACGCTGCTGGTCGTAATATCTCCCTTTGTGCCCAAATCCTTTTCCAATTCCAAAAAAGTATAGCGAAAAACCCACTGCTTGTACTGACTATTTTCGATAGTCATAAAACTTGCAGCCTTATGGGTATACTCGCGTAATGGTTTTCTATCCATAAATGTATTGCTACTTAGTTAATTCAAACATTTTATCAAATGCCATTTTTGCTCTTTTGGCAATGCTCGCATCCACTTTAACAACAAAATTCTCGGTTTCCAAGGCCTTTAATACCGCCGGCAAAGTATTCTTCTTCATATCAAAACACATATTACAGAGTCCATAAAATTTCTTATCAGGCAAAGCCATATGTAACCTCTCAATCATTCCACACTCTGTAAGAATAAAAAATTCTTTACCTGAATCATTCCTGGCACAATCAATCATGCCGGTGGTGCTGGCCACATAGTCCACCGCTTCCAAAACCTCGGGCTTTGATTCCGGATGGGCAATAATTTTTGCCTTAGGATGATTTTTGCGTATTTCATCAATATAATCCTTATTAACAAAATGATGAATTGGACAATATCCTTCCCAGGCAATAATTTCCTTTTCCGGAACTTGCTTCGCCACATAAGCTGCCAGATTTTTATCCGGTACAAAGATAATTTTTTTCTGAGGCATGGCTCTCACCACCTTTACTGCATTTGAAGAAGTACAGCAAACATCAGATAGAGACTTTACCTCAGCCGTAGAATTAACATAAGTTACCACCGCCGCATCAGGATGTTCTTCCTTGAATTTCTTCAATTGACGAGCTTCAACCATATCCGCCATCGCGCATCCGGCATCATAGCTTGGAACCACCACTTTTTTACCGGGATTTAGAATAACCGCACTTTCCGCCATAAAATTAACCCCGCAAAAAATTATCAGCTCTGCCTCGGTTTTTGCAGCTTCTATACATAATCCCAGGGAGTCACCAACAAAATCCGCCACGTCATAAATCTCCGGCCGCTGATAATTATGCGCCAAAATAATCGCCTTCTTTTGCTTTTTCAGCCTTAGAATTTTTTTAATCATGTCTACATTATGCCATGCACGAAGCGCAGCCACAAAGTTTTTAAACCGTCGATAGAAGCCTTTAAAAGTTGTAACAAGATTGCTTTCAATTCTCTGATTTTTTTCATCAGGTTATTCATCTCGAAATAATTAACCTTACCGGGCAAAGTCATCATCTTAATAGCCCTTTTATGTAAATAGTCAATTTCCTTTTTTATCTCAGTTTCAATCTGTTTTCTCATAACTTCTTCAGTTGGTAAACTTTTTAATAAATTCTCCCTGATAACAGCCGGATCCATCCTTTTAGCAACTTTTGCACCAGCTGCAGCACCACCTGAAGACAACGCATTTTCATTGGATTTATTTAAAATTTCCGAAACCCGTCCGGTAGTTTCCAGGGATTCATCCAGACCCACCGCTTCCGCATAAGCGGATTTACCAACATCCGCAGCCTCCCTAACCTCCTTGGAATTTTTAATTTCTTCCTCTACGGTAAGACTATTTTTTGACTCGGATGGAGAATGAGGGGCACTCTCATTCACATTATTTTTACTTGCTGAAAAATCCATTATAATTCTTAGTAAACTCTGTCAATTATAAGTTATCCTTAGCCAACTGTCAACAAGGCCGACATCGCTTTTGTTGGAATAAGCCTTGCATTTTGCTAATATTCAGCAAAATAACTATTCAAAATGGATTTTCACATGGAACCGGCCTATGAAGCCAAAAAATATGAAGATGAAATTTATAGGAAATGGGAAGAAAGCGGAGCCTTTAAACCTAAAACTAATAAAAATAAAAAGCGTTTTTCCATAGCCTTGCCGCCCCCAAATGCCACCGGCACACTACATCTGGGACACGCCAGCAGGATTGCCATGGAGGATATTCTGATACGCTATCATCGTATGCATGGTGAGAGCTCTCTATGGATACCTGGGACAGACCATGCCGCTATCGCCACTCAAAGTGTTGTTGAAAAGAAACTGCAGAAAGAGGGGATAGCCAATCCGCGCAAGCACCTGGGGCGCAAAAAATTACTGGAAGAGATCAAGAAATTTGTCAGTCAAAGCCAAAGCACTATTCGCAACCAAATAAGGAAAATGGGCGCCAGTTGTGATTGGTCACGGGAGAAATACACACTCGACGAAGATATGAACCTGGCTGTGAATACACTGTTTAGCCGCATGTACAAAGACAAACTCATCTATCGTGGTGGTCGCATGGTCAATTGGGATCCCAAAATGCAAACCACCGTCGCCGATGATGAACTGGAATATATTGAGGAAAAAGCCAAGTTCTACTATTTCCAATACGGTCCGGTGGTAATAGGTACAGCCAGACCTGAAACCAAGTTTTTAGACAAGGTTATAGTTGTTCATCCAAAGGATAAGCGTTACAAGAAACTAATTGGACAAAAATTTACAGTTGAGTGGATTGATGGACCAATCGAAGCGATATTGATTGCCGATGAGTGTATTGACATGAAACTTGGTACCGGCGCCATGACTATAACTCCAGCCCATAGCCTTGTAGATTTCGAATTGGCCAAAAAGTACAAACTGGAATCTTCACAAATTATCGATTTTGAAGGCAAAATCAGTCAAGATATCTCCCGGGACTTTGGTGGTATGCCAATCGCCCAGGCTAGAGAAAAAATTGTAGAAAAATTGAAACAAAAAGGCTTACTGGTAAGAATAGATGACGATTATGTCCATAAAATTGCCGTAAATTATCGCGGTAGAGGAATCATCGAACCGCAAATTATGAAACAGTGGTTTATAGACGTGAACAAAAAGGCCATTAGCTGGAAAGGGGAAGAACTCAGCATAAAAGAAGTATTACAGGATACGGTTAAAAGTAAAATGATAGCAATTGTTCCCAAGAGATTCGACAAAACCTATTTTCACTGGATTAACAATTTGCAGGATTGGTGTATTTCCAGGCAAATATGGTGGGGACATCAAATTCCCATGTGGCACAAAGTAAATGATAAACAATTAAAAGTTTTAAATTCCAGAAACGACACTTCCAGCCTGGATCTGGAATTACTCGGTGTTAATGGCGAGGTGAAATTTGGAGCGGAGGAGCCAAAAAATGGCAAATGGTTTAGAGATCCCGATACTTTGGATACCTGGTTTAGCTCGGCTCTCTGGACTTTTGCGACTCTTGGGTGGCCAAAAAAAACGGCGGAACTTGAACTCTATCATCCCACCAGCGTTTTAGAAACCGGCTATGACATTTTATTTTTCTGGGTTGCCAGAATGATTTTGGCCTCAACCTATGCCTTGCGCAGCGATAAATTACCTGAAGAACAATGTATTCCCTTCAAGACTGTTTTTTTAAATGGTCTTATTCGCGACCGCTATGGTAAAAAAATGAGCAAATCTCATCCGGAAACCTGCATTGATCCTCTTGATATGATCCACAAATATGGCACTGACGCGCTCAGGCTCAGCCTGGTGATTGGCTCAAGCCCCGGTAATGACATGAGCCTATACGAAGAAAAAATTGCCGGTTATCGCAACTTTGTGAACAAAATTTGGAATGCTTCTCGTTTCGCACTCATGAATATTGCTAAAGAAGATTTACAAGCCGAATTTAGTCCAGACATGATCCAATCGGTTGCCGACAAGTGGATTTTGACGAAACTGCAAAACCTGATTACGGAAACCGATAAAAATATCGGAAATTTCAATTTGTCGGAAGCCGGAACACGAATATATGATTTCATCTGGCGCGATTATTGTGATTGGTACCTGGAAATTTCTAAAGGAGAACATAAAAACCCCGCCGTACTTTTACATGTTCTAAAAACAATCCTGAAGCTTTTACATCCCTTTATCCCTTTTGTGACTGAAGCAATATGGAAAAAAATTGGCGACTCTCAACTTATAAATGAGAGCTGGCCGAAAACAGACAAAAAGTTGATTTTCAAAGCTGATTCGGCAATCATGAAGCTTTTACATGAAATTATCTCACAAATACGCAGTATCAGATCGGAAGCAAAAGTAGAACCGGTGAAAAAAATCAACGCCATCATACATGCCGGAAAACACTTGGATATCATAGAAAATCAACGCGAAAATATCATGAGACTGGCCAGACTGGAATCACTTGAAATTATTAAAACCGGACCAAAACCCAAAGATGCCAAATCGGCTTTTATTGGAGAAATAGAGATCTATCTGCCTTTACATGGTTTGATAGACCCTAATAAGGAAAAATCCCGCCTTCAACAGGAAATTCAAGCTAAAACCAATTTTGTAACAGGACTTGAGAATAAACTGAAGAACAAGGAGTTCATCAACCGCGCACCAAAAGAAATTCTGGCCAGAGACAACGAGCGCTTAAAGCTGGAAAAGGAACAAATTCAAAAACTGCTCGAGCAGCTCAACAGCCTCTAAGTCTCTACTCGACTATCGTTTCATAATTGAGCCGTTTTCTGCTATAATTATCATACAAATTAAAAAAAAATGGCTAATTTTGCCTACTTCGACCAACTGGAACAAAAAATAAACCTTCTCATCAGTGAGAGAAAGTTCAAAGAAGCCTTCAATCTCTGCAAAGACTCAATTTTGAAGTATCCTGATGAGACACGTTTTACCAAAATAAAAGCCAAAATAGAAGAGGCGGTGGAAGATGAAAATCAAAGCATAATTGAGGATGAACTGGATAAAATAAAAATTCTCTGGAAAGCGAAGAAATATATAGATATTCTGAAAATTCTGAAGGATTTAATAGCTGTTTCGCCCAATAATTCAAAAATTAAAAGTTTATATGCAGAGGCGGAAGAGGCTTACAGAAAGCAACATCAAGGTTTAATAGAAAAATTCACAAAGGAGCAAAGAGTAAGACTTGAAGAAGTGCTGAAAGACAATCCCGGCCAATTGCCGGAAGAATTGTTCATTCTCTCCAAAGAAAATGAAGGCAATCCGGACGTAAAAGCCCTCGTAAAAGAATTTCAGGATAAATTAATAGCGGGAAAGATAAAAGACAAAAAGGAACTGCTGGAATCCACCAAATATGATGTAATTGAGAATTTTCTCGACGAATTAAGAAAAATTGACAGCTCAAATCTTCAAATACAAGTCATAGAAAAAAATATCAGCAAAAAAAGGCTAGAAGGAGCCTTCACGGAAAATAAAGAATACCTATATAGTGGAGAAAAACACCTGGACACGCTAATGAAGCTCAAGAAGTATGACAAAGTAATTATCGCCGCTGAAGAAATTTTAGGCGTCAAAAGCGACAATAAATTGGTACGCAACATTCTTGAAATAGCCAAGAAAAAATATCGCACTCAACTAAAATATCTGGCAGCTGCATCCATAGAAAAAAACTACCCAAACCTAGAGCAAGAATACCAATCTGACAAAAGCAAATTTATTAAGATTTAGCCGCAGACTTAATCTTATAAACCTTCCTGCCGATACGGGTAAATTTTCTGCCATTTTTGAGGGCAAGGACAATTGTTATTTTCTTTACATCTCGCTGCTTTAACACCAAGTCAACAATTTTATCCTGATCAAGTTCCTTGTGTTCTTTCAGGATTTTTTCAATAACCTCAGCAACGGTTCCGCTTTCATAACCCCATTCTCCCAACGCATAAATACCGCGACCTATTAATACGAATTGATCATGACGAATTAACTCGTTATGCACAGCCTGCACATTAACTTTTCTATTATCAAAATTAGCTCCACTTATTTGCTCGGCAATCGCAGAAAAATGCATCGGCACTTTCTGATTTCTTAAAACAAACAGAATTTTGTCTCTCAAAGTTCTTGGATGAATATGACGCCATTCCAGTAGACCGACAAAATCATCATCTAAAATCGTCAAACGCTTATCTATCTGAATTAGTGATTTTACTTTTAGCAGATCAAAATCAATTTCAGCTAACTGATCGCTTAAATCAGCATGAACTTTATCCAGTTTTTTGACATCGCCGTGTTTATGTAAAAGATTAACCAAACTTCCTGCAACAGTTTTCAAATGAAACTCGGGAATAATTTTATCTCTTACATATGGATAAAAATTAATCGTATTGCCCACACACTCCAAGTTGTCGTGGAGAGCCAGTGATAAATTCAGACTTCCCAAATCAATCGCTGATTTCTGTGGTAAAAGCTGTACCAATTCATCAATCAAACAATCCGACTTCATGATCCCCCCATTTTTTTTCAAAACGCCACCAACGTACTCATGCAAACTTTTCAAAGCAGTATTAAATACATTTCGGCGCATTTTAATTAAAGCATTCCTCTCAATTTGTCTTACCCTTTCCCGGGTCACGGCAAATTCTTGTCCGATTTCTTCCAACGTAGACTTGCTATTACCGGCTAAAGCAAATCGCTTTGTGATAACAACCTTTTCTTTGTCAGAAAGAAGTAATAAAAGATTTTCAACCAAACCGGACAAATCGGTCATCGTTTGAATAAGAGGTGCAACCTGCGTGCTATACATAGGAAATAGGTTAGGGGTTTTTTAAAAGCTGCTACGATTATAAAAACATTTTCAAAATATATCAAAATATTAACATTGAGAATCTTGCCAAAATAGGTTCTTATTTAATAATTTCCCTACTTGTGAAAAACATAACCGATACAATGAACTGTTCTAATTACGTCATAACCAAGCCTTTTTCTAAGAGTCCTGCGCAGAGCATTTATATGAACATCAAGCGTGTTCGTTGGCCACATAATATTTCTATCCCAAACATCCTCAAGCAACTGAGTTCGACTGATAACCTTCCCGGAATTTTTTATAAAATAGACCAAAAGTTCAAAAAGCTTATTGCGCAAAATAACCACGTCATCATTTACAAATACTTGCCTGCCTAAAAAGTCTAAACGAATTTTACCTGAATCAAAGCATAAATTTTGCTCAACCATAAAAATAAAGTTAAATATCATTAACATATTGAGGCCAAATACAACTATAGCAAGAAATCAAATATTCATTCTCGGAAAAAGCTCTTAGATAAAGGGGAAAAGGCTGTAAAAAAGTGTTGTCTTAAACTGTTCAACATGCTAATTTACCACTACAAAAACATCTATGAGTCAAACTTTAATGGAAAAAGTGGCTGCACTATGCAAGAGAAGGGGATTCGTGTTCCCCGGCTCGGAAATTTATGGCGGCTTTGCCAATACATGGGACTATGGACCTTATGGCTCGGAATTAAAGAAAAATATTAAAGAATTTTGGTGGAATACTTTTGTGCGTCAGAGAAGCGACGTAGTGGGATTGGATGCCGGAATTCTCATGAATCCAAAAGTTTGGGAAGCTTCAGGCCACGTGGCCTCATTCTCCGATCCTCTTATGGACTGCAAAAAATGCAAAGAAAGAATTAGGGGAGATAAGCTCATTGAGGAAAATTTGGGAATTGAAGCCGCAGTTGGTAAATCGCTGGCCGAAATTACGGAAATCATTACAAGCAATAAATTGAAATGTCCAAAATGTGGCAATACTGAATTTACCGAGGCAAGATCTTTTAATCTAATGTTTAAAACTCACCAAGGCGTAGTGGAAGAAACCGCTACGACTCTATATCTAAGACCTGAAACAGCTCAGGGAATTTTCGTTAATTTCAAGAATGTTCAGCAGAGTTCCAGACAAAAAATTCCTTTTGGGATAGGGCAAATAGGTAAAGCCTTTAGAAACGAGATAACTCCTGGAAATTTCACCTTCCGCACGCGTGAATTCGAGCAGATGGAAATTGAATATTTTGTTTCACCGAAAGACAAAACATAGATCAATATAATTTT
>CAYZOB010000018.1:0-26735 GCA_964480115.1 uncultured Candidatus Peribacteria bacterium | reverse complement strand
GCTAAAAGAACCGGAAAATTGGCAATTGCAAGCCACGGGCAGCACGAGCATCTTCGATCAATTTAATCTGGCGAAAAGACAGGCGTCCTAAAAAACGCACGGCAGTCCGAATATCAAGCAACTGAAAAGCATAAGTAAAACCTAAACCTAAACCTAAACCTAAACCTAAACCTAAACCTAAACCTAAACCTAAACCTAAACCTAAAACTAAATTCCTCAATTCCAAAATTCTTTCATCAAAATTTCTTCCCGATTTCTTCGGTCGCATACAACCTGTGACGCTACGACTTATCTTCGCATACATGGTGGGTCAGCCGGGGGTCGAACCCGGGACCGTCGCCTTAAGAGGGCGCTGCTCTACCAGCTGAGCTACTGACCCATGCGCGTAAATGCACATACGTGCCAAAAATTGCAAGGAGCAAACTATCATCAATCGTGCTCGCTTGCAAGATCGCTTGCAAGATTTTTGCAGAGTTAAAAAATCACTTATTTCAACAATAAGTCAAAAGAAATAGAGTCCACCGATTTAATTTTTTCCTTATCATATGTAGCATTCAGAGTACTGATTCTTATAATTGCCGAAGAAAATTGCACCGACATATTCTCAGAATTAACCTCATTGGTATTTGGATATTTTTTTAATAAATTATCGAAAAAACTTTGCACTTCAAAAGCAAATAAGACTTCACCGGTTTTCACATTTTTAAGATTAAATATTTTACCATCATTCAACTCGGCAACATACTCCTGATCCCCTGCAAAAATATGGGTAGGCTGACTGCCTAGATAAGAATCAACCCCAGCCGAAAAATAATATCTATATCCACCCACCTCTGTCCCGCAAGACACCCTATAAGGTTTATTATAATCCGTCTGGCAAGCGGATGTTTTCGCAGTAAAATACTTATTATCACCGGAATTTCCCATAGGCTGCGCCCCTAACGTACCAATATCAATCCCCATATAACCCTGAATGACAGTAACTTTAGTCCAATAATCATAAGCATAGGCAATCTTAATTTCACTCAGATTCTCATTGAACCAGGGCTGTAATGAATCGGTACCATAATTCTGCACAATATAACTCAAAATTGAATTGATATTATACGCTTCACCGGCAGACAATTTCGAGGCATCCACCTTTATCACTTTGCCATTCACTAAAATTCCATCATCCACCAAAACCTTTTCCAGACGCGCCATTTGGCTGGTTTTCGGCAATTCGAAAACACTCTGTGGACCATAAAGTATCGCCACCACTATCACAAAAAATGAAACAGCCATGAATTTAAGATTCTTAGATCTGGAAATTAAATAGAAAGCCGCCAAAATCAAAGCCCAAACACCAAAAGCGGCTACAAAATACCTATCCTGAGTCACGCCGTAATCCTGAATTCTCACCCAAATTGAAAGTGCCAAAACCACCAACAATGGCAAAAGCGCAACGAAAAACCATTTTTTGAAAAATTCCACATAGCCCAGAAATTTATCCTTTAACGAATAAAGAAAGAAATAAGTTATCAAACCAACTGTCGAAAAACCCGTCACCCAAGCAGCTACTCCACCCATCGGCTGCTCCCAATTGAATACGATTTTTGCGCTATAAGCATACAAAACCAGGAAAAACAATAAAACCAACGGCACCAGAAAATATTCCGCCAAAACTCTCAAAAACTTAGGATACGTTGTAGTCTGATCGAGGCTTTTATAATTCAAAGGAACTCCGGCCAAGAAGAACATTGAAGCAAAACCACCGGTAATTAGAATCCAAGCATCGCCATAATATTCCGAATCTATCCTAAACTGAAAAAGATAATTCACGGAATAAAGCAACAAAACTATACCTAAGTAGAAAATGCCAAAATAAATGAAAGCTTGGAATATTCTCACGATCAAAGCAATGGAAAATTGCCAGAAAGCATTGGCCTTACCACTACAAAAAAAGGGCGCAAAAAAGACCAAGGCCGTTGCGGCTAAAAACATCAAAAAAGATCGCAACCAATCAATGCCAAAATTTGCCTGCAAATTTTTAAAAACATAAAAATAGGCCGCACCGATTAAAATCAACACCATGACACTCCCTAAAAATTGACCCATTCGACCGATTTTCTTCGATTCCATAAAAACATCCACGGCCAGCGCCAAGGGAAAAGAAAAAACACAAGTGATCATATAGCCGTAGAGTTCACTCGTACCATCAATATTATTATGATTCATGAAAATTCCCAAAATCGCCGCCACATACGCCGCCAAAATCGACAAAGTAAAACGTTTGATAGTTCTTGCGGTAATTTCGGATACTTCAGTAAGTGAAGGTAGAGTCATGGGAGAATTTGGTTAAAACAGCAAAAGGATAGCAACTAACCTGCAAGAAAACAAGTTTGTATCTTATTGCAAAAGTTCCTCGGACAAGCTCAGCTCAGCTCGTCATGAAAATCCTCCAAAACGCCAAGTTTCCCCAAAACATCAACCAGAATATACCTATTGACTGTGTGACTACCATGTATGGGAATTGTACCTTTCCTACCCTCGGAATTTTTAAAAACATGATGGCTACCGGATATTTTTACCGGCTTTCCCAGTAAACGAGTTGCCATCCTTAGAACCTCATCACCACTCAAATTATCAAATCTGGTCATGTCCAATCTAACTCTGATCGTATCCACAACATCAGTGGGTGCAACATCCAACCCCATCTCAGGCTCACGCTTCCTAAAATGTTTTACCCAAAACTCCCGACCCCTATTCAATAACCCATCGGCCAAATCGGACTGATCAGCTTCAGTCTCACCTAGAGTTTCACCAACATCTTCGCCAATTTCTACCCGCACTGCTTGAACACACTTTTTTGATCTCGCATGACCAATCAGTAAATCTTCATATTTATCAGGCTGAGTACTTAAATGCTTAATTATTTCGTCATAGATTCTGGATTTTAAGCGCTCACAACTCAAAGGGTCAAAATAATTCTCCATCCTCAAAAAACCTATATTGATGTCGCCATGAAAATTTATATTAAGAAATAACTTGGATTTTTCAGGATCATCAGCCAGTGGATCCAAAAGAAAAGTTGCTAAAAGTGTATGCTCATCAATCAATTGATTCCCCGACTTTACAAACACCTTTAATGGAATAATCATGACGGATTTAAAAATAATTTTCTCACAAGATCTAAACCTCATAAGTGCTCCTGCAGTTCCAGCTTGAATCAGATTTTTCTTCTTAAATTCAGCCAAATCAGTAGTCTCATCAGCACATAAATCACTAGCCAATTTCACAAACTGGGCCTGATGCGAAGCTGCAAGCTCACTCAATTCCAACTCACATTCCACAAACTCCTTAATTTGCAAACCGGGTCCATTGTCTTTCAAAGATGGAAGATTTCTTCTGTCAAAATACTTACCAAGAACAATTCTCTTTTCAACACCATGCTCTCTCTCAGCACATAATTTATAAAATTTTGCGGCAACCCCTGTCACGATTTTAAAGACAAACTTTCTGATTAAAAGATCACGATAACCCACACGACCACCCCGATAGCTAAACAATGCCATAAATTCAGCAATCATTTGTCTAAATTTCTCCAAGCCCTGCTCCTCGGAAAGTGTCATCTCCCTTCCTCCAGTTTGCTTTTTATGAATAACAAATGAACGATCAAGCCAATTTAGAACCCTTCCTTTATCCGAGAAAAAATGTTCCAACATTGCTTCCGCTATCTCATCAATAGCTCGCACTAAAGATCCAAATTCCGGTAATTGATGAACATATTGAGATAACTCATCATAAGTTAACTCATCGGTCAGAAAAAGATAATCCAAATCAATGACTTCATTATGAAACATAACAGCAATCAACCTTTCAATATTCTCTTGCCCAAGCAGCTTTTCTATATAGGTAGGCATTTTCGGACGCTCAAGCATCCTTGCCAAAACCTCATCGGAAAGTTCTACAATTTTTACTGGTTCATCTGGCGCACTTGGTGTCATCCGCAAGATTCTAGAACAAATAACCAGTCTTGTCAATATCTATATAGAGGCAGAAATATCTTTGGCAATTATACTCTAACCAATGAAAAACATTCTTCTTTACACCGACACACCACAAGTAGGCGGCGCCGAACTGCAAATATTCCTGCTGGCCAAGTTTTTCAATAAGGAATTATACAAGCCAATTTTGGCTTGCAGCAGCTACCCAGCCCTCGATCGCTGGTGCGAAAATTTCATCAAGGAAGGAATTAAAGTAATTCGTATGAATGTAAAACACAAACACGATCCACGTCACTATTTTCAGCTAAAACAAATTATCAAATTGGAAAAAATTGATCTGGTACATCTGCATCTCTGGAATCCGGCCGGTTGTCGTTATGCTTTTAGTGCTGCCAGCTGGCAAAAAATTCCTATCATGACCACCGAACACGACCCCTTCAAACTGCCATTTATTAAAGATTTATTCAAAAAAGGAAATCTGGAAAAAGTGAGTAAAATAGTGGCCGTCTCTGAAAATAATCGCCAACTTCTTATGAAACTTTATCCGCAACAAAAAGATAAAATGACCGTCATTCACAACGGCCTGGATACCATCTGGTGGCAATCGCAATTGCTGAGATTTACCGATCTGGATCGGCGCAAAATCAAAGAAGAATTATTTTTGGCTCGCGAAAACACTCTAATAATCATCAGTATCGCCGAGCTTCACGAACGCAAAGGGCTCAAGTATCTCATTGAAGCAATACCTGTCGTGGCAGCAAAATTTCCCAATATAAAACTGGTAATAGTTGGCGAAGGACCGGAGCGAAAAGAACTGGAAAAATTGATCAAAAAATTGAAAATTGAAAATCACGCCACTCTCACGGGACGCCAAAAAGAAATTCCAAAGTTATTAAAAAGTTCTGACATTTTTGTCCTACCATCACGACGCGAAGCCTTCGGTTTAGTGGTTCTGGAAGCCATGATCACGGGATTACCTGTAATCGCCAGCAACACCGGCGGCATCACGGAAATTATTGAGAATGGGAAAACCGGAATACTCGTCGAGCCGGAAGATTCCACGAAAATTGCAGCAGCTCTCATTGACCTCATTGCTCATCCGGAAAAGCGCGAAAAACTTGCCATCGCCGGCCACCACCTTGTCCACGAAAAATTCACCGCCAAAAAAATGGCGGGAGAATATGAGAAAATTTACAAATCCTAAAACAGCGTCGGCAAAAAGTTTCCCAAAATATAGCCACCGATACCAGATAATAAGCCAATGAAAACAACTTCCATCCAGATTGTCAATCAAAATCCTCTTGACGGTGAGCGTACACTCACCTAGTATTGCGGCATGAAACTCAAAACCATCTACATTTGTAATTCCTGCCAATATGAAAGTTCCAAATGGATTGGGCAGTGTCCAACCTGCAATACCTGGAACAGTTTTTTCGAAGATGTGATCAATGTCGGCAAACCGGTCAATGGTAGCCTATCCAGAACTCCCAGGTCAGTAAAAGCCGGAGCTCGATCCCCTACCTCACTGGAACAAAGTGGGAAAACCACCATTACCAGACTTCTGAGCGACATCGAAGAATTCGACCGCGTCCTTGGCAATGGCATCACTCCCGGCAGCATGATTTTACTTAGCGGCGAACCGGGCATCGGTAAATCTACCCTTACTCTGCAAGTAGCCAATAACTTGGCAAAAAAACTCAAAGTTCTTCTAGTCTCCGGCGAAGAATCAGTGGAACAAATCGCCAGCCGCGCCGGCCGCCTGAGATTAAACGAAAAAAATCTCCTCGCACTGAATGAATATAATTTGGAAATCATTTTAGAAACAATCCATAACGAACAACCAGGCCTCATCATTATCGATTCAATTCAAGTCATTTCCAGCCTGGATTTTCCCGGATCGGCAGGCTCAATAACACAAGTAAGATACTGCACCGAACGCTTGCTGGAAATTGCTAAAACAACCAATATTCCAGTAATTCTAATCGGCCATGTCACCAAAGATGGTACCCTGGCCGGACCAAAAGTTCTGGAACATTTGGTTGATACAGTTTTACTTTTTGAAGGCGATCGTTTTCAGCAATTTCGATTACTAAGAGCGCAAAAAAATCGCTTTGGCCCCTGCTCCGAAGTGGGGATTTTCGAAATGACTGAAGATGGCTTAGTGGAAATAAAAAATCCCTCCAAGCAATTTTTGGAAGGACGCAAACAAAACGCCATTGGCTCGGCAATTACCGTAGCCATGGAGGGAACCAGGCCATTTTTAGTCGAGGTACAAGCCCTCGTCTCTACCAGCGCCTTCGGCTTTCCCAAGCGCACCGCCAATGGTTTTGACCTAAATCGCCTACAAATTCTCATCGCCGTCCTGGAAAAATACGCCAAATTCAATCTGCAAAATCAGGATGTTTTCATCAACGTAGTCGGAGGCATAAAATTAAACGAGCCTGCCGCAGACCTTGCCGTACTGATGGCCATCGCCTCTTCATATCTCAAAAAACCACTTCCTCAAACCACCACAATTTTCGGCGAAGTGGGCCTCTCCGGTGAGCTTCGCAAAGTCATTCACAACGATAAACGCCAAAAAGAAAGCGAAAAGCTCGGTTTTTCAGAAATAATAAGCTCAAACAATCACAAGGAAATCCAGACAGCTCTAAGAATCTTGAACTGATTCACACTAGTACACAATCAAGAGCAATCCTAAATTACTGGTACAGATACTCCATCCTTGCACTGATTTTTATTGTCACTAGATATTACATCATTACAACTATCATCTGCACAATCGATTTTTCCATCCCAATCATTATCTAACTTATCAAAACAATGATAATTTTTATTCTCTAAGCAGATGTTATTCTTGATGACATTCGTAGCCTGAACATCATTTACATAATTATTTTCAAAAACAATATTATCTGACTTGTCAGAAGCATATCCCCGAACGACTGGCAAGGAAGACATAAAATTATTCCTGAATATTCCACTTATAGTGGGAGGATTGTTACACTGACCAAGAGTTATACCTCCACTATAAATATTTGGCTGTACAATATAATCAAAAATGTTATCCTGAACGACATAATCCAAATATCCACTTAAATCAAATATTGGTTTTTCAGTGTTTTTAGCTTTGATAATGTTCTTTTCAACAAGAAGAGATTTACTATTATAACCGAGCAACCAAATTCCTCTTCTATCACCCTGGTAATTACTTCCGGTAATCTTGTTTCCAACAACAACAAGCCCACTATCTTCAGCACTGCTGGCGTGGATTCCTATAAATAACCCCCCAATTTCATCTTGTTCTGATTTACGATCTATGAAAGTGATAATATTATTACGAATTTCATTTCCCCAAGAAGAAAAGGTGATAATAGCACTATGCTTGTTAGTCACGTAAATAGTATTATCTACGATACTCATTCGATTATATTTTACTCTTTCTGCATAATCCACTGATGCAAAATCAGCCGGCTGAGTTCCACCGGCAATACTAACAATTTCACTATAGCTACACATAAAACCCGAAGTACAATCAGCATCTTTAGAACATTGAAAATTAAACCCCTGAGGATTTAGTATTCCACCTGAATTTTTATGTTGGCAAAAACCTGGAGCCCGAGTATAAATCGTATTATTATGAACTTTAACAGGTGCTCCGTCCTTTGGAGTAAGATTATTACTGTTCCACCACATTTCAACATTTATCCCTCCACCGTTATACCAAAGCATATTATGCCCATCAATGACATTATCAGAAATAATTGTATCTACTCCTCCTCCCCTAATAAAAATTGCATCTTGAGGCACGTCAGAAATAAAGAGATGTTGAACTTTAAGATTTTTTGTGCCTGAAAAGCTAATCGTACCAGCAAGGCCAAAAGTCCAAGGAAGTAATTCATGCAAGCGTGTATTGAAGTTATATTTATACACCTTTGAACCTTCAACAGTTTGAATTACCACCTTGCTTCCATCAATGGCAAAATCATGAAGGAAAATATTTTCATTCCCGCAATTATACAACGCATTGGCAAATAGCTCCAAACTAAGCGTACCATAAGCATATGCACACCTATCGCCCTTTGTATCATAAAAATGATTCTCCACCACATTGCCATTGGCATTAAGCTTAGGCATAGCTCCCCACAAAGAACGATACGAAGTTTTAGAACCTCTCATCAACACCGTTTTCTTGCCTTCACCATAAATCTCTGTATTACTACCTAAAATCAAAGTTTGATTGATGAAATATGTTCCTTCGGGTATAAAAATTTTACCTCCACCTTGATTGGAAGATATAGCATCCAGGGCTTTTTGAATAGCTGGACCATCATCATTTTCACCATCTCCCTTTGCCAGGAATGGAGCCTCTTTGACGTTAAATATTGGTAAAACAGGATCCACATCCTCAGAAACCGGATCAGGTTCGACAACCGGATCCACATCCTCAGAAACCGGTGCCTCCGGAGGCTTCTTAACAGGATCGACAAGCTGATCCGTAACATCCTCCTTACATTCCTTGATTTCCAACCATAAAGTCACAAACGATTTCAAACTGTAACTGTCAATATCCCCAATCGCAATCTTGGAAAAACTATTTACCCCATCCTGAATCCAAATTGACTTAAGACAATTTTTTACGGGACTTAAAGTTTCTGACAAATTAAGAGATTTTGCCGGTATTTGCAGCCAACCGGGTTTTGAATTTTTAACATTATCGGTTAAATTCACCAATGAAACAGTGGTGGCATCTCGAAAACAGGAGCTAACAGCCTCATTTTCGGTATAAAGCCCAAACACCCTACCTTTTCCAATAGTAAACTGATTTTTATCATTAATTCCAAAATTGTTACTGTTATCGGCCAAATCCGGAGGATATAAATAAAATCCTTTTTGCTGCATACCAAGTTCGCTCCCGGGACTATATGTAAAAAATATTAGTTTATCAACATTGGCATTTATACATTTGGCATAATCCAGTAAATCCGCAAGGCTTAAATCTTTTTCAACATGATAAAAGTTGATTCCGCTTTTAGTTACGACCATATGGGCGGAACTTCTACTCACAGCAGCGGAAATTTGCTTTTCGCCATCATCAAAGTTCAGAATGCCATTGGCACTGATCTGACCCTTGTAGAGCTGGGCGCCGATGTTTAAAGACGGAGGCGAAGTATCAACACTTCTACTAGTCCAACCATAAGCAATAATTATCGGGAGAATAACAGTTACAAGAGACAGAACATATTTTCGCATGGCAGAATTTTTATTTTTATTTCCTCGTATTATACCATAAAAAAGCCCACAACAGAAGCAAAAAGCTTGTTGTAGGATATCAGGACGCAATCCTGAAAAACTTGCAACTATTTTCACCGGTGGCGCGCACTATTTCCTCTAATTCCATTCCTTTCACTTCCGCGATCATCTTAGCCGTTTCAATCAGATAAGCCGGCTCATTCCTCTTGCCACGATGACCCTGTGGTGCCAAATAAGGACAATCTGTTTCCACCATAAATTTATCCATTGGCACCTCCTTCACCACCTCTCGCAACTCTTTGGCACTAGGATAGGTCACTATGCCGGTAAAAGATGTCAAAAATCCTGCAGCCCACACCTTCCGCGCAAATTCCAAAGTAGAACCATAACAATGAAAAACTGCCCGCACCGGTTCAACCATTTCATTAGAATCACAACCGCAATTTTGAACAATTTTTTTATACAATTCCCCATCGCGGCTGAAATCCTTTAACAAAGCCAAACAATCCTCATCCGCACCCCTATTATGCACAATCACCGGCAAGCCCATCCGCACCGCCAATTCCAAATGTTTTTTAAAAGAAAATTTCTGTTTTTCATGATCGACCGTAGATTTAAAATAATCCAGTCCGGTTTCACCAATCGCCATGATTTTACGCCCTACACCACTTGTTTCCACTTTTGTTCGATCCTCCAAAATCCACCCTTCCCATTCCGCCAGCAATTCATCAGAAATATCCAAAGCGTCATATGGATGCAATCCCAGCGTCGCATACAAAAAATTTCTATCACCACCGGCGCCAATCAATTTGTCTTCCCTATTCGCCAGTACGATTTCCAACGCCTGTCTGGAAGATTTCGCTCCACAGCCAACACACACAACATGTCTCAAGCCGGCCTCCTTCGCACGCACAATTATCTCCTCCCTATCCTCATCAAACTCCGGAAACATTATATGGGCATGTGTATCAATAAGCATGATCAAAAGTTAACACAGAAATCCGGCAAAAAACAATTATACTGATCTCCCAACGTTATTCCCAAAACACCCCTCCCTTCCTCAAAACATCCTCGGAATAAAGCTCTTCATTCGCCAAATTATTTTCATCGGAAACTCCCTGCAGTTTGATCACCAGCGGATCTTGCTCCATAGCATCCATTCCCTCCAGATAAACCACAGCTTCGCCACCAGTACTACCCTTTCTCACCAGTCTAGCCATTATCTTACCAATTTTTCTACCCATTGTCTGATCATATTCCGAAGGAGAAGTTCCTCTGGCCTCATAGTTCTCCACACATTCATTAACCTTCGAAGCTCCTCCAAGCTTTTCAATTGCCGCAATTATGAACTTTCTGATACCGGACAATTTAACACCATTACCAAAACCATCCAGCTTGCCATTCCAGAGTGTTTTGGCAAACTGCGCAGCCAGTTCGACATCCTGTAAAATAATTTTCAAATCATTCCTTGGATCATCTTCTCCGTCAGTCTGAATCAAACGGGCAATATTTTCAACTTTTAAAATGCCCTTTTGCCACTTATTTCTCAATTCTTTCTGATTTCCCAAACGCTGCAATTCAGCACCCAACTCCGGTGGCATAAAACCTTCCGCCACCACCACAACACAGCTTCCCTGCTGTCTTTTTCTTCTCATCACTTCACTGCTTACAGCGGCCAGAGAAATAGGTTTTTCCGGCACCAGAATAATAACATTGTCACCGAAATCACTAATTTTACGCTGATCTTCAACGTCCAATTTTTTGAAATTTTTAGGATTTCTTCTCGCCGCCTCAAAGGCCAATTTTCCACAATTCCTGCCAAAAACCTCCACCACTGTAACCTGCTCATGAGACACGGCACTAGCCGCAATACTGTATACAGCCCGCCTGTAATCCCTTACAGCACTGTCAAAGCCAAGCATTTGAGCCGGCTTACCATCAATCCAACCATCACCATCTATACTTTTGAAAGTTCCCACCACACACATCTCCGGAAACTGTCTGGCAATTCTTTCCAACAGACCCATATGATCATTCCCACCGGTACCATAAAATGCTCTTCTTCCATCGATATTTTCCAGAGTATTTCCAGGATTTTTTTTCAAAGCATCCTCCCTTGCTGAACCAAAAGGTGTACTGGCTTGTCCCTCAAAATCTTCAGCCAAAAGCCTTTCTACTATAATTAACTTAGAATCAAACTCAGCCGGATCCACCATCAAACCTTTACCGGCATATTGTACTCCCAGCATTGCAAATTCCCTGAGATTTTTATAAAATGAAGCCAAAAAATCCGCAATCCCGGCGCAATCCCCGCCCCCTGTCATTCCCAATACTGTTTTATTTCTGTCCCTCCTCAAGGCAGCCAAAATCTGTTCCCGCGTCAAACAAGTAAACCGACCTTCTTTCAAATTTTCTTCAATAACATCCGCATCCATATCCTCCTCTCTCAAAATTCTCTTACCTCCAACACTTAAACGTTCAACAACCCTGGACATAACCTCTACGATGCTCATTATCACTGCAACTTTTCCACCTATTTCCCCCAGGACATCTTCAGGCTTAGCATTCACAACAAAATATTCAGCTTTTTCAAGACCTCTACCAACGCTTGCAAGCTTGGAAGAATCCTCCACTGAAACAAGCCTGAATCTCAAACTTCCGGAGACAGGTTTCTTATTTGTTAATCCTTTAAACTCAACAGGCTCTTCACTATCACCACCAGTTTCCGGCATCCTAGGCTCCCTCAACGCTCCTTCACTGGCAGGCACCATACATCAATATTTAAAAAATTGACAAAAGCATTGTATCGAAATATTATGAACGCACAACACCAAATTTTCATGACACAAGAAAGTCAAAAAATCAGCACAGCTCAAAAAAACAACTCCTTAGGTTGGACTTTCTTTTACTTTTATTTTGCCTAATTGCTGAGGTTTTTAGATTGACTTAATAATCTACAAGCCTCGAAAAGAGGCTCTTATTTATTTTTAACCAAAAAAACAATGATTATAGTAATGCAGGCCGGCGCACCTAAATCCGACGCTATCAAAATTATCGAAGAGTTACAGGCAAAAGGAGTACAGCCAATGCCACTATACGGTGTAGAACGAACGGTAATCGCTGTAATTGGCGAAGAAAGAGATTTGAGCTTGGAACATCTGGAAGCCATGTCGGGAGTAGAAAAAGTAATGCGTGTATTGCATCCATACAAATTAGTCAGTAAAGAAACCAAACACGAGCCCAGCATCATCGAAGTAAATGGCGTAAAAATAGGCAGCAATCAATTGGCAATTATTGCCGGACCATGTTCCATAGAATCCGCAGAACAAATTGATGAAACCGCCAGAGAATTGGCTAAAGTCGGCGTAAAAATTCTACGCGGTGGCGCCTACAAACCTCGCACCGGACCATATTCCTTCCAAGGCCTGGGAAAACCTGCCCTTACCATGATGCGCAAAGCAGCAGACCGCTATGGTATGGCCACCATCACGGAAGTGCTCGACACACGCGACCTCGATAACATCGCCGCCCAAAGTGATATGATTCAAATCGGCGCGCGCAACATGCAAAATTTCGAATTATTAAAAGAAGTGGGCAAAATTAAAAAACCTGTTTTATTGAAACGCGGACTATCCGCAACCATCGAAGAATTACTTCTGGCAGCGGAATACATCATGTCTCATGGTAACCCACAGGTAATTTTATGCGAAAGGGGCATTCGTACATTTGAAACCGATACGCGCAATACTCTCGCACTTGCCACCGTGCCACTCGTGAAAGAATTAAGTCACTTGCCGATTCTAGTCGACCCCTCTCACGCCACCGGCAAAAGATCCTTGCTTGAACCAATGAGTAAAGCGGCAATCGCCTGCGGTGCAGACGGAATTTGTATTGAAGTACATCCCAATCCGGAAAAAGCTCTGTCGGATGCCCAACAACAAATCACTCCGGCCAGATTTGCCGAAATGCTGGAAAATTTGAAACCGATTATTGCGGCTGTGGGAAAGACGCTATAATAATTTTCGGATTTGGACGTAAATGCAACTTTATTGTAGAATATCAACATGAAAATCATCGCCGCCCACCACAAGAAAATAATCGACGATTCGTATCAAGTTTTTATTGAAAAAGGCTTAATTGAAAAATTACCAGCACAGCTAAAAAAACTGGCAATAGGCCAAAAATACGCCTTAATAACCGACGACAAAACTGCCAAAATATATGGCGATGTCATTGCGAAATTTCTCAATAAAAATGGCATTAAAACGGAAGTTTTTTCTTTCAAAGCCGGTGAAAAATCCAAAAATCTCAGAACAATAGAAGAACTTGCCGAGAAAATGATTAGCAAGGGCTTTAACCGTAAAGACGCCAGCATTGCTCTCGGTGGTGGCGTCGTCGGAGATATCGCAGGATTCCTGGCTTCGATATTTATGCGTGGAATTCCCTACATACAAATCCCTACTACCCTGCTCGCCATGGTCGATTCGGCCATTGGGGGAAAAACCGGCGTGGATCTCCAGGCTGGAAAAAATCTCCTAGGCACAATTACTCAACCAAAAGCCGTTTTCGTTGACATGAATTTTCTAAAAACACTGCCGGAAAACCAGATCAGAAATGGTTTGGCAGAAATAATAAAATACGGCGTCATAAAAGACGAGAAATTTTTCAGCTATCTCGAAAAAAATCTCGCAAAAATATTCGCCCACGATGAAAAAGTTCTCAATTATATTATTGAAAAATCCATCGCCATTAAAGTAGCAGTAGTGGAAAAAGATGAAAAAGAAGCCAAAAATCGCATGATGCTAAATTACGGTCATACCTACGGCCACGCCTTGGAAAAACTCTCGAACTACACGCTCCTCCACGGCTATGCCATCAGCATCGGCATGGTTATCGCGAATGAGATGGCCATTGCAAAAGGCTTACTAAAAAAATCTGACGCCTCCAGAATCAAGGCTTTATTTGTAAAAGCCGGATTGCCAGTTTATACGATGCATAAGCCAACAATTAAAAATCTCATGACTGATAAAAAAAGCGACGGCAAATCCATAAATTTCATTCTTCCGACGAAAATCGGCGAAGTAATTATTTACAATCAAAAAATTTAAAAAATCAACCATGAATCCATATCTCTACGAGGCTCTCACGGAACTTCAAAAAGCCGGCGCGGAAAAATTACCACGACCGGAAACAGTTGAGGCCGCCAAAAACGGCAAAGTATTCAGCGGCAAAAAAGCGGATGGCAGTCTATGGGTTCTGACTAAAAACAACGAGGACAGCTACAATTGCCAGTGTTAATTACAGCATGAGTCCAATAAAAATCGCCATTCCCGGCTCAAAAAGTCTCAGCAATCGCGCTTTAATTCTCGCGGCTTTAAGCAATGGCAGGACTACTATAAAAAATACAGCGATCTGTGACGACACAAATCACTTAATTGCTAATTTGAAAAAACTTGGTGTAAAAGTCACGCAAAAAAACACTACATTAAAAATCACCGGAGTATGTAAAAATGGCCAATTGAATTTTCCAAAATCACAAAAAACAATCAATCTCTACACTGGCAATGCTGGCACCACTACGCGCTTTCTGGCCGCACTAGCACCAATCACCGGCAATGAAATAATCATCGACGGCGATGCACGCATGCGCGAAAGACCAATCGACGAACTGGTAAAAGCCTTAAACCAATTAGGAGCAAAAATTGCCGGCAAAAATGGTTGCCCACCACTACACATTTCTTCCAAAATATTAGTTGGCGGAATTGTAAATCTGCCAGGAAATATCAGCAGCCAATATCTCTCGGCATTACTCATGGTCGCACCATTCGCAAAGAAAAAGATTACGATCAATATCACAACCAAGCTCTGTTCTAAGCCATATATTGCCATGACCATGGAAGTCATGAAAGAATTTGGATTCAAAGTACAGAATAAAAATTTCAAGAAATTTGTTGTTCAACCGCAAATTCGGCATATCATTCAGAAAAAATCAGAAATTTTTACTGTCGAAAGTGACACTTCATCCGCCTCCTACTTCGGAGCTTATGCTGCACTCCATCCAAAGAAAAAAATTCTCCTGCAAAACATTCGCAAAAATTCACTACAAGGAGACATCAAATTCCTGGAATATCTGCGAAAAATGGGCTGCAAGATAAGCGAAAACAAAACAGGAACAATAATCCAAGGACCAAAAAACCTCAAATCACTCGGCACAATAGACATGAACGAAACACCAGATTTGGTGATGACTTTCGCCGTGCTAGCATTATTTACCAAAGGTAAAACCCAGATCACAAACATCGGCAATCTGCGTATTAAAGAAACCAATCGCCTACAGGCTCTGGAAAATGAAATTAAAAAACTGGCAAAAGCATTAAATGCGGAAAAATCTATCATAGTAAAAACCGGCAAAAATTGGATTGAAATTCAGAGACTTGTCAAAAACAACAGATCAAAAAGTGTTCATATGAACAAGGCAGAAAGCGAATTTCGCATCAGTCAAGCAGGTTTAGACATCCACACCTACAACGACCATCGCATCGCCATGGCCTTCGGCATTCTCACGGACCTGATTCCAAATCTGAAAATTGAAAATCCGGATTGTGTTTCAAAAAGCTATCCAAATTTTTGGCAAGACTTAAAAAAAATATCCCATGGGACAGCGAATCTTCACCGTAGCCTGCGCTGCACATACCCGGTAAGGGGTACACGGTTGCATAAAAACGACAAGACTAAAGCACAACATGTCAATATCGTACTTACCGGCCTGCGTGGCAGCGGTAAAAGCACCATAGGCAAAATATTGAAAGAAAAAATATCACAATTTTCAAGGAAAAAGTGGGATTTCGTGGACATTGACGAAGAGATAGAAAAAGAGGAAAAAGCCAAAATATCAGACATCGTATCAATGCATGGATGGAAATATTTTCGTGCGGTAGAAAGAAGGGTGACAAAAAAAGTCGCGAAATTAAAAAACACCGTAATCTCCACCGGTGGCGGTACCATCATCGATCGTGAAAACGAAAAAGCCCTGAAAAAAAACGGCCAAATTATTTACCTCTATATTAAACCACACATCGCCGCCGCCCGCATTCTCACAAGCAAAAACCGCCCTCCCCTAACCAACAAAAAATCCATCGAAGAAGAAATGAAGCATCTCTATAAAGAAAGAAACGTCCGCTATTGCGAAAGCGCCAACATTATTTTCGAATGCAGCGAAAATATAGATAAAGACTGTACTGAGATTATTCGAATACTGAACAATTGAAATCAAAAAAATCAACCACAAGGCTCAAATCCATTGTTTTTCAGGCAAAAATCAGTAAAAATGGTCAAGCTATGCAACTTCGTAATCTAATCAACAAGCAGGAACTCAAAGTCAAACTGGCAATATCCGCTGAAAAACGCCGTACTCTTTCATTTTATCGTTACGTTAAAATCGCAAATCCCCAAGAACTAAGAGATCAGCTTTTCATCAAATGGAACAATCTTGGAGTGATGGGACGCATTTATTTGGCTCCGGAAGGCATAAATGCCCAGCTCTCTCTGCCGACAAAAAACCTCTCTGAATTTCAAAAAGAACTGTACGCTGACTCACGATTCACAGGCACAACTTTTAAAATTGCCGTGGAAGACGACGGCAAATCTTTTTATAAACTCACCATCAAAGTAAAAACAAAAATTGTCGCGGATGGCCTTGATGACAGCACTTTTGACCCAGGCAACACCGGCACGCATCTCGACGCCGAAAATTTCAACAAGCTCATGGACAATGAAAAAACTCTGGTCGTTGACATGCGCAATCAATACGAAAGTGAAATTGGACATTTTGAGAATGCTATCTGCCCGGACGCCGACACTTTCCGCGAAGAATTACAACTCGTAAAAAAACTCTTGAACGGCCAAGAAGAAAAGCAGATTTTGCTCTACTGTACAGGCGGAATTCGTTGTGAGAAAACCAGCGCCTATCTCAAACATCAGGGCTTCAAAAATACTTATCAACTTCGCGGCGGCATCATTCAATACGCCAAAGAAGTGAAAGAAAAAAAATTGGCTTGCCGCTTCAAAGGCAAAAATTTTGTCTTCGATGAGCGTATCGGCGAACGCATCACAAATGACATAGTAAGTCACTGTCATCAATGTGGTGAACTTTGCGACAGCCACAGAAATTGCAAAAACGACGACTGCCATCTTTTGTTTATTCAATGTAAAAATTGCCAGACGAGATACGCCGGATGTTGCACAAAAGAATGCCAAAAAATAGCCGCACTGCCGATAGATGAGCAACGTGAACTCCGCAAAGGTAAAGTCAAAACGGATTCAATTTCCGTCTACAAAAGCAGACTCCGCCCAAAGTTATGCAAACCAATTTTTTAATCATCGGCTCGGGAATTTCCGGACTCAATTTTGCCCTTCACGCAGCAAAAAAAGGACGCGTCCTTATAATTACCAAAAAAAAAATCATTGATTCCAGCACCAATTATGCCCAGGGCGGAATCGCTGCAGTCCTGGACAAAACTGATGATTTCAAACAGCACATTAAAGATACACTCGAAGCCGGCGCTTATCACAATGACAAAAAAGCCGCCACATTCATGATAAAAAATTCCACTGCCGCCGTTCACCGTTTAATGAACCTAGGCGTTGAATTTGCCAAAGAAAATGGTGAACTAAAACTCACGCGCGAGGGAGGACACCACACGCGTCGCATCGCTTACGTCGGGGATTATACCGGCAAAGAGATCGAACGAATTTTGGTGAAAAGAGTGAAAGAAGATAAAAATATTACGATTTTGGAGGATGCCTTTGCGCTGAAATTACTAACAAAATCCAAGACCTGTTTCGGCGCACAAATCATTCACGAAAACAAAATCAAAAACATTCTAGCTGACCAAACAATCATCGCGACCGGCGGCATAGGCCAGCTCTATGAATACACCACCAATCCGTCAATCTCCACCGGCGACGGCATCGCACTCGGGGTAGCAGCCGGCTGCAAAACCAGAGACCTCGAATTCATCCAATTTCATCCAACAGCGCTAGCAAAAGACACTTATCCGCGCTTTCTTATTTCTGAAACAGTGCGCGGCGAAGGTGCCAGACTTATAAACAGCAAGGGCCAATATTTCATGGAAAAAGTACATCCACTCAAAGATCTGGCTCCTCGCGATATCGTCGCCCGCGAAATTTATGATCAAATGAAAAACGGACCAGTGTATCTGGATTGCAAAGAAATTGCCAAAAAGCTTGCTAATGAATCAAAAAATTCATCAACTAACAAGTATCCTAACCATTACCAAGCCGCTAAAATTCTCGAAAACCGCTTCCCCCAAATATATAAAGAATTGCTGAAACACGGCTTACATATGGAAAAAGATCTAATCCCGGTTACCCCAGCCGCTCATTATATCTGCGGAGGAATTGTGACTGACTTACACGGCCGAGTAGAATTAGCGCAAAGAAAAAAGATCAAATCCGGTAAAACCCGCTACATCAAAAATTTTTTCGCCTTCGGTGAAGTAACCTGCACTGGAGTGCATGGAGCCAATCGCCTGGCCTCAAATTCGTTACTTGAGGCATTGGTTTTCAGCAATCAGATTATGAATAAATTGACGAAAATCAAAAACGTTTCATTTTCCGAATTGACCGGCGCCGGTCAAAATAAATCTCTCACCGGTGAAACATTTTCAAAAACCGCCCTCGCCCTAAAACAACAAATCAAACATCTCATGTGGCAACACGCCGGCATCATTAGAAACCGCAAAAAAATTAAAGAAAAAGCCATTCCTGAAATGAAAAAAATCATAGAAAAGCTGGAAAAAATCCAAACCGAAAACAATCGATTTCCGTCAGCATCGGCTGGAATAGACTCTAACAAAAAATCGAAAATGCAACCTCCTCCCCTCAACCAAACCCTCGCCGAAACCCTCAACATGGCGCAAGTCAGCCTTCTTATTCTAAAATCCGCTTACCTCCGCAAAAAATCCCTTGGCTGCCACTTTATTGCTCCAACAAATCCAAAAAGCCATTATGAACATCAATAAACTTTCCATCATAATTCAATAAAGACTCACGATACGTCCCCACCTCCTCCCCTGTCTTGACCTTATCAATAAAAGACTTTGCTTCAGCAACATATGCACTCAATAACGGATTGTAGGCATCCTTAAAATATGCGCCATAAGCCAGCCCCTTCTCATCCTCAAATTTCGCACCATCAAAATAAGCCTTAATCAAGCCATATTCACTTTCAAACATCTCGAAAGATTTATTCATTGTTTCAACATCATTCTTCTTATCTTCCGGAAAAAGCGCTTCAAAAAAAGCCTTTTCCTTATAAGACATAGCATTTACATAACTACCTACAACCTGTTTCTGACTTTTTCCGCTACATGAAACCAAAACTAACAGCGAAATCAAAACAAACAAAAAAGAAGTAATAATTTTTTTCATATTCAAAAGTTAAGGAATTCTAAAAGAATCCTAGCAAATAAATTCCCCAACTACAAATTTTAGTTGTTACTCTCCCATTTTCACCAGCTTCTGCTCCTGATCGAATTTCTTCATTGTCACAACAATATCGGCAATATCCCCTTCCATAATCGCCGGCAAATTACTCCAGTTTTGATGGACACGATGATCAGTCAAACGATCTTGAGGAAAATTATATGTGCGAATTTTTTCACTGCGATCACCGGTACCTATCTGACTGGAACGAGCGTCACCACGTTCTTTAGCCAAACGCTCCAATTCCAAATCATATAAACGTGCTCTAAGCACATTCATAGCTTTTGCGCGATTTTTCAGCTGTGAACGCTCATCCTGACACGTGACCACTACTCCCGTCGGAATGTGCGTCATACGTACCGCAGATTCAGTCTTGTTGACTGATTGCCCACCGGCACCCCCTGAACGATACACATCAATTCTCAAATCACTTTCCTTAATTTCAATATCCACGTCCTCCGCCTCCGCTAAAACCGCTACTGAAACAGTAGACGTATGAATTCTACCCTGCGCTTCCGTCGTCGGCACACGCTGTACGCGATGCACACCACTTTCAAATTTCATCGAACCATAAGCATGTTCTCCCTTCACCGAAAAAATTATTTCTTTAATGCAACCGGGCGCACCCTCACTCTTACTGATTAACTCAACCTTATAGCCATTATTTTCCGCATACTTCATATACATTCTGGAAACTTCACCGACAAAAAGCGCCGCCTCATCACCTCCGGCTCCTGCACGAATTTCTATAATACAATCCTTGTTGTCATTCGGATCTTTAGGCAAAAGCTCGAGCTTCACCTGCTCATCCAATTTCAATAAAGCCACATCAGCTTCAGCTAATTGTGACTCGGCCAAAGCAATCATATCCGCATCTTTTTCAGTTTTTAGAATTTCCTCCGCTTCCCTTTTATTCATCAAAAATTCACGATACCTTTGCGTTAGTTCCGCAGCCGGTTGCAAAGATTTATAGCGACGCGATAAAGTTTTATATAAATTCTGATCGGCAATAACTACGGAATCAGACAATTTATTTTGAATATCCAGATATTCCTTTTCCAATTTTTCTAATTTTTCAATCATGTGCGAATTTTAACAGTTAATGAGCAATAACAAAAATTAATTGACTCTCAATAGTCAATTTTTATCCGAACCTCTCACCACGAACATTCTTGGCAAACCAGCCAAGTCATTCTCAATTTTCCAGGATTGTTCAAAAAAACTACTCAGTAAATCGGCCACATCTCTTCCCTGCATAGAGCCAAATTCGCCTACAATCATATCATAACCTATCTGCCTATCATGAATTTGTTGAAACATTTTTTTATACAATTCTAAGCCATCACTTCCGGCAAATAAAGCCGACGACGGCTCGTACTTTTTCACACCTTCATCCACGTCAGAATTAATCTCTATACCAATATATGGCAAATTCGCCACTATTACATGAAAATTCTCACCATCCTCCAGAACATCCAATAAATCACTCTGAAAAAGCTCCACTCTATCTTCCACGCCATGCTGATTCACATTCACCCGTGCCACCTCCAGGGCGTCGTCACTTACGTCCAGAGCCAATACTTCTAAATTTTGGAAATTGGTTACCAAAGAAACAGCGATATTTCCGCTTCCTGTCCCCACATCCAAAACCCTGAATTTATCAGAATCACTTTCGAATTCGCGCTCAAGTTCAAAATCCCCCCCCTTTTCCTCATCATTCGTTCTTGATCCACGACTTATTCCAGCCTTTTCATCCAGATAATTCAAAACAGTTTCCACCAATTGCTCAGTCTCCGGACGCGGCACCAAAACCCTATTGTCCACATAAAAATTCAGACCATAAAATTCTTTCTCTTTCGTCACATAGGCCACCGGTTCACCTCCCCTTACGCGCTTCAGATAGACCCAAAACAAATCAACAAGATCCCCGCCAAACTTCAAAGACCCCACTTGGGCGGAGACATTATCACCACTATGAGTAATTAAATATTCTTTCTCCACACCAAGCACATTCGCTAAAATCACCTCACAGTCGAGCAGAGCATTTTCTCGTCCTGCCAAAAATTCATAGCCTGATTTTAGAATATCCTTAATTCTCATTGACTAAAACGTAAAATACATTATAGCTGGTTCGTATGAACACTTCTTTATCTGTAAAAACAAACAAGTCCTCACCAAACCTCACTAAAAAAAGTGGACCCGCTCATTTTGCCAAAGCAAAAATCAAACAGATCCACTGGCAATTTACTAATAGAACTTACTCTTTTCCCTAGCCGCACGATAAAAATCTCGCATAATAGCGCGCGCTCTGGAATGACGCTTGGTTTCCTTACGAGCATGATATCTTTTGCCACGCACGATCAAAAGCTTTCTGCTACCCTGAACTTTCTTATTAAAACGAGTAATAGCCCTCTCATTTGATTCTTTCTCACTTTTCCAAACTGTTACTTTCATGTGTTATTCACCTCCCCCAATAGTTAAAGAATAAATACAAACGGCATTATAAAGAGAAAAATTCAAAAGACAAGCCTAACTCCCCTTTTCGGCTTGAATTTTCAGATAAATACCGCGAGCCTCTTCCATTGTATTAAACAATTCTTGCTCGGTTAAACCCAATTTTGCTAAAAGAATCGCTAAAATTTTATCATAACCCGCCCGATTTTTAATTCTGGAAGCCTTTTCGTGCCCAATATTTATAATATTCATTTCTCCCCTCTGTGGATCCAAGTAAAGCTTAATTAAACAATTATCATCAACCACGACAGACATATGAATTTGTGTTTGAGTCAAACCGGCTAAATATTGATAGTCATCACATGGCAATTCACTTCCAAGATTTTTCAAATCATAAGTATATGTAAGCATTTTTCTTAATTTTCTCCTCGTGCTTAAAGAATGCAATTCAATTACAAATTTTTCAGGAGAAATCGGTATAACCTTGGCCTTGGCTTCCATTCCTTCAATTGCCGGATATAATGGAAACTCCCCGGGTCTTTGCTCGACAAGCAAATCGGTAACATCAAAAGGACTTTTGGGAGCCAAAAATGGATCCAGTAAAATTTTCCTCTCTTGACTTGCCAAAAGAGCTACCCAATGAGGTCTCTCCTTCGCAGTCATATATTGCACCTTACCGGGATCAATCCCCTTCATAGCCATAATTCCGATCAATCTTCTCAACTGAAAAACACAGTTACCACCCAAAGACTCCGGATATTCTTTACCTGCGGCAAGCAGAATCTTACCAAAAGAATTATAGGGGATTTCTTTAACTGTTCTCTCCAATGCCTCTGCAATTACCTCATGTTCCAAAAGTGAAAATTAAAAAATGGCCAGCATCCTAAAGCATTTTACTCGACTTGTCAATCAGGCCTTGACATTCGTCGGAAATAAGTCAAAATGCCCCTCTTGAAATTCTTACCAACAAAATCATGACACTTGAAGGAAAAAACAAGGACATTCAAGAGGATACGGAAGACGGAGTAACGAAACCTGAGCCTAAGAAGCCAAAGGTAAAGTATCCAAAACCATTACCATCAATATCAACGGAACCAGATGATGAAAAATCACGTCTTTCAACATTGATTGCCAACAGTTTACGTTTGAAATTCCTCGACCGCTTAAAAGCCGATGAATTAAACAAAGTCACAGAAATCGACCCTGCCAAAGCCCGCACGCTAATCCTGAGGGCAATAAGGGAAACACCAGGAAGACGATAAAGAAAATTACAACTATATATCCAAATTCTTCACCTTCTTTGCATAAGCCTGAATGAACTTTTTACGCGGCATTACCTCCGAACCCATCAAAGTGTCAAATACCTTATCAGCCTTTTCCGCGTCTTCAATCTTAACCTGAAGCATGCTACGATTAGCCGGATCCATCGTTGTTTCCCAGAGCTGATCAGGATTCATTTCTCCCAGACCTTTATAACGTTGAATAGAATATTTGGCATCTTTACTGAAAGTTTTGGTCAATTTGTCCTTTTCTGCGTCACTATAAACATAGTGTGCCGCCTTACCCAAAGCAATCTTATACAATGGAGGCTGAGCAATATAAATAAACCCACCATCAATTAAAGCTTTAAAATAGCGATAAAATAGAGTCAGTATAAGCGTCCTGATATGCGCGCCATCTACGTCCGCATCAGTCATAATAATGACTTTGTGATAACGCAATCGCGCGATATCAAAACTTTCACCGATACCCACACCCATCGCAATAATCAAATTCTTAACTTCGTTATTACCCAAAATCTTATCGAGACGGGATTGTTCCACATTCAAAATCTTACCCCTCAATGGCAAAATAGCCTGAGTATGTCGATCACGACCCTGTTTAGCACTACCTCCGGCAGAATCTCCCTCTACGATATATAATTCCGATTCCGCAGGCTCCTTGCTGGAACAATCCGCCAATTTACCCGGTAAAGTCATTCCCTCTAGCGCACCTTTACGGATCACCGTATCACGAGCGGCGCGAGCGGCCAAGCGGGCGCGAGCGGCCAGAGTACATTTACCTACTATGCCACGTCCATCTTGAGGATGTTCCTCCAAATATTCCGTAAAAGCATCAGCAAAAACCGTCTCCACCGCTGTTCTCATTTCCGCATTACCCAGCTTGCCTTTTGTTTGTCCTTCAAACTGAGGATTTGCCAATTTAACAGATACAATCGCTGTCAGCCCCTCACGCACATCATCAGCAATCAGATTATCATCTTTCTCTTTTAGAAGCTCATTTTTACGCGCATAAGAATTTATGGTACGCGTAAGAGCGGTCTTGAAACCGGTAAGATGCATACCTCCATCAATAGTATTAATATTATTGGCAAAAGTATAAATAATTTCCTGAAACGAAGTGTTATATTGCAAAGCCACTTCAATCATACCCTCAGGCACTTCTTTCTCAATGTAAACAACGTCGCCGATATTCTCCTTATTATTATTCAAATGTTGCACATAGGACTTCACTCCTCCCTCAAAATAAAAACGATATTTACTATCATTGCGCTCATCGACGATCGAAATCGTCACACCTTTAGTCAAATAAGCCTGCTGACGCATACGATTGGTGATAGTTTCAGTGTTAAATTCCGTCGTATCAAACATCGTCTTATCCGGATAAAAAGTGATCTTAGTACCACGTTTTTCCGTCTTCCCGGCAACCTTTACATCACTTTGAGCCTCGCCAATTTTATATTCCTGAATATAAATATTACCATCACGATAAACTTCCGCGATTAATTTCGAAGAAAGTGCATTAACCACAGAAGAGCCCACGCCATGCAGACCTCCGGAAACTTTATAGCCTCCATCACCGAATTTACCACCGGCATGGAGTACCGTAAGTACAGTTTCCAAAGCGGATTTACCGGTTTTTTTATGTTTATCAACGGGAATACCACGTCCATTATCTTCCACGGAAACCGATCCATCTTTACAAATAATCACATCAACTATCGTACAAAAGCCGGCCATCGCTTCATCAATCGCATTATCCACGATTTCCCAAACCAAATGATGCAAACCTGTTACATCAGTGGAACCGATATACATTCCGGGTCTTTTTCTCACAGCTTGCAAACCCTCTAAAACCTGAATTTGATCCGCACCGTAATCCTGAGTGGGAGTTGTAACTGCATTTGGCATGGCAGCAATTTAGCACAAGTCCGATGCTCATGCAAACCATTGGATGCTTATCTGGCAATACTCTTCTCGGCCACCATTAAACCGGCGAATTCTTCAAAAGTATATTTACCATTTAATACCTGTGGCTGATCCTTAACAGTTACCAAGGCGTTGGTAATCAGTTCTCCACTCATCAAAACATCAAAGGTCACCTTCATCTCCTTTCTGTCTTTAAATGTCGTATTTTCTATACGATAAACGGCATTTAATTGATCAACAATTTTCACATCCTCAGCTTTAACACTGAAACCGAGATCTGCAATTTTTTTGGCAATGTAATTACGGGCGACACGCTGAGCAGCGGTTTCTATTGTCTCCTTACCGATATTTCCCAATTCTTTACTGCTTAAATCGGCAAATTTTTGCTGCAAAAGACCAAGTAAATCATTTAACTTGACCGCACGTTCGGAAATTTTTTCCTTATATACCACCACCTCTTTAACTGCATCATTATCTCTATCATAATTGGCTTCCACCGGATAACCTCCCAACACAAATTTAACCGGAATAAAGCGCTGACCCTCTTTTTCCACTTTACCAATTTCAAGACCGGTAACATCAGCATTAGCCTGCAACGATTGCTGCACATTGAGAGTAATTTCCGCGACAGATTTTTTAACATTTTGCACCGGCACCTCACCCAAAACATCCTGCTTAATATTGGCAAAGCTCAAAATCGTCTTCCTATCCTGTAAATAAAGCTTATAGCGCTCTTCATGAGTCTTACCATAAGCCGTGGATTGATACTCGGGCGTGTCCAAATAACCCCAAAAATCGTCCATATCCGCCAATTGAGATTCAAAAAGTTTCACTACAGCCAAACCGGAATTATCCTTCGGCATCAAATCATTGATTTCGGCAAAAAGTCTCCTGTAAATTTCCTTAGCCCTTTTTACATCGATCTCGCCATCAAGGAAAAATCTCCTCAGACGTCTCATGAAATTGATCTTATTATTCACAAAAGCCTGTTTAAGTTCATCCTTCATTTGGCCGTTCAAATACAAACCCAGAAGATCATTTTCAAAAATTGTCTTAATTGCAAAATATCCATCCCTATAAAACAAAGGATATTTAAGAAAAAGGTTATCAAAAAGCTGATTCTGATAAGCTAAATACATTTTGTAGAAATTTTCGTCCACTTCACCCTTAACATTCTTCGCCCTGGTTTTATCGAAATATTCATAATAAGAATTAATCGCTTCCTCCGCCAAAGTATCCGAAGAATTCAAACCCTTATAGACATCCTGCCAAAAGCTTGCCACTATTTCTATGCGATCCCTACCGGCAACAAATTTTTGATCTAAAAGCG
>CAYZOB010000017.1:0-7653 GCA_964480115.1 uncultured Candidatus Peribacteria bacterium | reverse complement strand
AGAAGAATTCGGCACAAAATGTTCCATTGAAAATTGCCAAAAACCTGCCACCACCATCCATCATACGCAACGATTTTCCTTATCCGGAAGCCACAATCCACACTATCTTGCTCCACTTTGCAAAGAACATCATGAGATCGCACACTCGGCAGATTTGAGATATCTGGAAGTAAAAGAAATGGCGCGGCGGTGACTGATTTGCTTGAATGTAATTCTCGTCTGAATTACAGTTGTGTTGTTATGATTGGTAAATCATCAAAGATTGTTTTGTTTTTGGGGCTGTCGCTGTTGTTGATTGCTTGTCAGCGGGTTGTGGATGTTGATAAATGTTTAAATCTAGACGAAAAACAATGTTTGTCTGTTGACGAATGTAGGGGCGAGTATGGACCGAGCAGATGTTTTGAGGATGGCATTTGTACTGAGGATTTGGCTTTTAAGGGTTGTAAGCCGATACCTTCCGAATTGTTGGAAAAGGCGAAAAAAAACCAGAAATTATGCGAGGAAACCGGTGGCACTTGGAGCAGCGATTTTTATACCAAGCCGGGAAGGTGCGAATGTAAAAGAGCGCTATTTAAAGATGATAAAGGTTGTGAGCCGGTAGTAAAAGATATGTTCCTGACTAAATACTGTAAAGAATTTGAGCATACCGGCAGCTGGTTTTGTGATGATCTGGATAAATATCCTGGAGGAGTTGAAAGTTTTAGGGAAAAATGCGAATCGATAGGATATACTTATGAATATAACGCCAAGGCGTATTTTGCCGATAAGATGGGGGTTTGCGCGAAAGGGGCTGAGTCTGACATTGACTCGTTGTGGGCTTCTTGATAGCCTTGTTTTATGAAGACAAATGCGAATTCTAAGAAAAGTGCAGGCAAGATGACTAAATTTTATCTTGCTACGGCCATCGCTTATGTCAATGGGGCTCCACATATCGGGCATGCGCTGGAATTTATCCAGGGGGATGCGCTTTGTCGTTATCATAGACTAAAAGGTGATGATACCTTTTTTCTTACAGGAACCGATGAACATGGTGTGAAAATTTACGAGGCGGCGCAGCTGGCTAAAATGCGAACGCAGGATTTTGTTGATAAGAATGCGGAACAGTTCATGGCTTTGAAAGAGATTTTGCAGCTTTCAAATGATGATTTTATTCGTACTAGTTCTGATAGACATAAAGCTGGAGCAAAGAAAATTTGGCAAAAAATGGTAGCCGCCGGAGATATTTATAAAGGTGTTTATAAGGGGAATTATTGTGTCGGGTGTGAGGCTTTTATTTCGGAAAAAGATCTTGATGCGGAGGGTAATTGTCCGATGCATAAAAAGAAGCCCATGGCTTTGGAAGAAGAAAATTATTTTTTCAAACTTTCGAAATATTCGGATAAAATCAGGCAGTTGATTCAGAGTGATAAGGTGAAAATTTTGCCGGAAAGTCGAAAAAAGGAGATGCTGAATATTATTGGTACCGGAGGTTTGCATGACGTGAGTTTCTCCCGGCCGAAAGACGTTTTGCCGTGGGGCGTGGATGTGCCGGATGATCCGGATCAGGTGATGTATGTGTGGTGTGACGCGCTTTCCAATTATATTACGGCGATTGGCTACACTGATGAAAATGCCTGGTTCAAGAAATATTGGCCCTGCGATGTGCATCTAATAGGTAAGGATATTTTGCGTTTTCATGCTGGAATATGGATTGGAATGCTGCTTTCGGCGGGCCTGGAAATTCCCAAGGCAATTTATGTGCATGGTTTTGTCACCAGTGAGGGGCAGAAGATGAGTAAAAGTTTAGGCAATGTGGTGAATCCGCTCGACTATATCGATAAATATGGTACGAATGCGCTGCGTTATTATCTCCTGCGTGAAATTCCAACGGCTGATGATGGTGATTTCAGTCATAAACGTTTTATCGAATTGTTTAATAGTGATTTGGCTAATTCTTTGGGGAATCTGGTGAATAGGGTGGCGATGATGGTGGATAGATATTTTGGCGGGAAGGTGCCGGATGAGACGAAAAATGATGAAGTGGCTACGCAGGTCGGGGATTTTATGCAGAAATACATGCAGGCTTTTGAAGCTTTTGATCTGAAAATGGCTTGTGAAAGTTTGGTGGAGCTGACGAATTTTTCCAACAAATATATTGATGATAAAAAGCCCTGGGTGATGGCGAAGGAAAATCCGACCGCGCTTGGAAATGTTCTCTATGATTTGCTGGAACTGTTGCGCTATATTGCCACGATGCTGGTGCCGATTTTGCCCAGCGCGGCGGAGGCGATTGCGGCACAACTTGGGTTAAAAGTTGAAAAATTAAAACTGGATGGCAAGTGGGGAATGATGAAAAAAGGCGGTACGGTGAAGGTGGAGGGGGCGCTTTTTCCAAGGATTGAAGAAAATTAATCCGCTAACGAGGCGATGCCAAGTATTGAGCCGATAATGATTCTTACTACAGAGTAAGAGAGAATTATTAGCGCTAAGCCGACACATGACCAGATCAGCTGTTTTTTTGCCGAGTCCAGTTTTTCCTGTTCGGCGCCAAACATAACCATACTTGAACCGGAAAATACTATGGCGATGATGGCGATTGGGATGGCAAAATACAGGAGTGCGCCGGCGATGATTTGCAAAACCGTGATTGTGGCTACGGAAGGGCCGCCTTGGTTAATTTCATTATTCAGAGCGAAGGGTTCATTGGATGGGCGGTAAGAAGGATCAATTTGGTAGGCGTACACTGCTGCAGTGCCGGCGATTAGCAGGAAAGTGGTGAGAATCATGGTTGTTAGAATTTTTTTGAACATAGTTGTTAGCCAAATACATTAAATTGTGTGATACCTGAGACGATGCCATAAGCGGCGGCGATGATAGCCATGCCGATTATGAGATAGAGAATAATATCTTTGGCCTTGGTCATGTCTTCTTCTTTGCCTCTTGAGATAATGTAATAAATGGCGGCTACGACGATGGCGGCGATGGTCAATAAAAATGCCGTGCGTAAGACGGTTTTTATGGCTACAGCAAGACCGCTTTCTAGGGTAATGCTGGGCAGTTTTTTTACCTCTATAGCATCAGGTCTGGTGCTGGGACGCTGGGTGAGGGCATCGAGGAAGTTGCGGCAGATTTTTTTGGCTGCTCCAAATGAATTCAATTCTTTTCCAAGCTGAAAACATGAGAGTCCTGCTGCACAATCTGAAGCAACGATGCATGGACCACCTTCCGGAGTTTTTGTACCTGCTGCAAAAGCGAAATTGCTTAGAGCTATGGTGCAGAATATTATTAAGCCAATTGTTTTTTTCATGTGTTTTATGCTGGTTTAGTATCTGGACTTTGATCTTTGGGTATCATAGGGTCTAGCTTTTCAATTGTGGGTTGTTGACTAGAGGTATCTACTCCTTCTACATTAGGTTGTTGAGGAACAGGAGCAGGAGCTACGCTATCCGGACCCACTGGCGGTGCGCCTTCGGTGTAATTGAAATTACTGATAATTCTGACGATGGTATAGGCCATGAGAGAGACGAGCAATCCCACAACGGCGTAGATAGCCTGCTTTTTGGCGTGTTGAATGCCTTCGTCATTGCCATAGGCTGTTGTGAATCTCACGCCGGCGATGATCAAGAATAAGAGAGAAAATGAAGCGGTGGAGCCGATCATGAATACTGCCAGTTTTGGCAAGATTCCCCGAATTAGAGCTTTTCTACCATCTTGTTCGGTTGGGCCGGGCAGGGTATCGGGTTTAGGAATTGGGCTTAGAATAAAACTGGGGGCGGGATCCGGTGTGTCCGGCGTGTCGACTAAGGCAAACGTGGTAGCAACTCCCAGATTGAGAGTAATAATCAGCAGTGCGAAAATTTTAAGAATATTTTTTTTCATCTGGCGGTAAAGAAATTTGGGTTGATAGTGTAGAGAATCAGGCTGGAAAGGAAAAGCACGACGATGCCTGCGATGGATTGGATGATGCGTTTTTTTGCTGAACCGATAGCTTCGGAATCCCCGCCGGAAGCGGAAATCTGGATGCCGCTTAGGATGATGATTGTTACGGCGATGATACCTACCATGCCGGCGCCCCAGCGATAAATCAGGTTAATATAGCCATGAATGGCGGTAGTGCCCCCTTTTGTAAGAATTACCATGACTTCCTTGCAGCTGTATTTGATGCGGTATTTTTTTAAGCTTTCGTCTTCCAGCAAATCTTGGGCTTTTTCTGAACAGAATGCGGCCAGTGTTGCTTCCGAAACGAGACTTTTCTTATCTGGGCTGTAGTATTGGAAAGTATTACGGAAGCAGGCGCGGACGACGTAATTGTCGACGGGAGTTTCACCTTTTGATTCTACATTGAATGGTTCTTCAATAATTGTGATCAGGTAGCCGTTGTCGTCGCCGGGTTCGGGATTCTCTATGGTTGGGAACAGTTCGCCATTTTCCTTTTTTTTATATTCATTAATGCAGGGTTTGAGATCGGTGAAGGGATTGGCTACCGTCGTAAGCTCCTCTGCCGGTGTGGCGACGGGAGCGGGTGCGCTTTCTTCGGGGGGGGCTGGTAGTAGTGCGGCTGGTGCCCCTTCATGTGTTATAGGACCTTCAGCAAAACTAACGGGTGAAACCGGCAAAATTAAAATATTGATGAAGATGGCCAGAGCTATTTGTGCGAATATTTTTTTAGCCATTGGCAAAAATTGATTGAACAAAAATAGTAATTACATAAGCCATAAAAGCTACCAGAAGACCAATGGCGGCGTACTTTACGACATCCTTGGCTTCGTCGATTTTAGTGGAATTTCCTCCCGAAAACATAAACATAAAGCCGGCCACAATGAACAAAATTACAGCTATTGAGCCCATGATGGTTGTGGCGAAGTCGATTATGCTAAGAATAAAGGAAACTATTGGGCGATATCCTCCGGTATTGTCCTTGAAATATTTTTTTGGTTGTTCTTTGGTGTCGAGAGAGAGATTGTCGATGACGTTGAAGGTACCTTCAACCAGGTTGCCGGGGTCTGATTCCAGTTTGGCTTGGTCGCAGGAAGTGCCGGATTCTTTTTGGCAGTTGGCTTCGGCGGCTGGTTCAGCTGCGGCGAAATTTGTTACAAAAAGGCTGGAAAAAACAGTGGCAATGATAAGTGCTATTAATAGTTTTCTAATTTTTACTTTTAGTTTTTTCATATCAATTTTTAAAGCTCGCTACGCTCGCTTGCTATTCAAACTCCTTTGGCATGTTTAGCATGGCGTTTTCCTCTGTAATAAGACCGGCCTGCAGTAAATCAGTCAGGGACTTTTTCATGGTTTGCATGCCTTCCTTGGTAGAGGTTTCAATTACCGAATTGATCTGATGAGTGGTGCCTTTGCGGATCATGTTGGCCACGGCATTGTTGCAAAACATGATTTCAATGGCTCCCACACGACCTTTTTCGTCTTTAGTTTTAATAAGAGTTTGCCAGAAAACAGCTTTCAAGCTTTCGGCGAGCTGAGCGCGAATCTGGTTTTGCTGATTGGAAGGAAAAGAATCAATGATACGATTGATAGAATCGGCGCACCCCATAGTATGCAGCGTGGCAAAGACCAAATGTCCCGTTTCCGCTGCGGTGATGGCCATTTGCATGGTTTCCAGATCACGCATTTCTCCGAGCATGATTACGTCGGGATTTTCACGTAGGGAAGCGCGAATCGCTTTCTGGAAAGAGTGGGTGTGAGTGCCGACTTCACGTTGTTCAATAATTGACTGGTTGTCCAAATGCACAAATTCGATAGGATCTTCGATAGTGATAATGTGTTTCTTTTGATTACGATTGATTTCGTTGATCATTGAAGCCAAAGTGCTGGTTTTACCGGAGCCGGTAGGACCGGTGACTATTACCAGTCCATTTTTGAAAGTGGTGGCGCGTTTCATCTGAATCGGCAGCCCGAGTTCGTCCATGGAAAATACTTTTTCCGGAATCAGACGAAAAGTTGCGGAGATACCTTTACGCTGAACAAACATATTTACCCTGAAGCGAGCGATAGTTTCCAGGTCTAAGGAAAAATCGCTGTCCAAAGTTTGTTCAAATTTTTTCTTTTGATCTGTTGTCAGAATTTCCAGCAAATATTCTTCGGCCATTTTTTTGGTCAAGGCCGGATGTTCCTCGATTCTTACGATGTCGCCGTTAATACGTAGAGCCGGTTTTACACCTGTCGCAATGAAAATATCGGAAGCATGATATTGAACGGCGGTACGAAATATTTTTTCGAGTTTATACATTTTTGTTTGAGATAGAACGCTTTTTTTGTTTCTGGTTATTATACCATTTTTTCAGATTGGGAACAAGGGATCAAGCGGCAATGCAAATAGGCCTGACAGGTTGGCATGTCTGAGTTGGAGTTTTTGATCTATCTGGGAATAGCAGGGGTAGTATTTTCCAGCTGAATATTGATTCCCGGAGGAGTATTATATTGTTCTTTTAGTTCATTTACTACATCGTTTAGTTTAGATGTTTCAATAACTTCATTGTCAGCTGGAGGGGATAATTTGTTGTTCAAATCGCTTGATTCCATAGCTGGAGAAGTTTTGAAAAAAGTGTAGCCAACATAAATTGCAGTCAAAAAGGCCAGGCCTGCGACTCCCGCAATGATATATTTACGAGTGATGTTTACCGGCGCCGAAGGTTGTACATTGCTATTCAAAGGATTTGTTGGAATATTTTCCATGTTTTTATTCGTCAAGTTCTAATTCTTCGGTTTCTTTTGGTAGGACGTTTTCGATGGAACCCCATTCGGTGTCCTCAATAGCCGGAATTACCAGGGTAATTTTGTCACCGACTTCTGCTTTGAAATACGTTACAGAAGCCAAAAGAACCTTGTAAGCTTTGGCGCTGGCAATGACTTTGTATTGCCCGTCTTCGAAAGTTAAAGTGCCAATAACACGCTTTCTTTCGACAGGTCCAATCTGTTTATATAAGAAAGATCCATCTTCTTTAATTGTTAATTTGAGAATGTCGCCCGGTACGAGTTTGGATTTGCTGGCGTAATTTGCGGGAACCGGATAGTCTTTTTTGTCTTTGGTAGTCATGAATTCGCCGTTGAAAATTCCTTCAACAACTTTTGTTTCACCATCATCCTCCGTACGAGCCGGTGAAAGTTCCTGAGCTAATTTGGTATAAATACTTTTACCGCTGCTGCCTATCAATTCATTGAGAACCTGTTTTGCCGAGCGCAAATTAGATTCGGCTGATTCAATCATTTCTTTAACCAGAGCGAGTTTGGAAGCTTGAGACATTTGTTTTTGTGTTTAGCATTTTTTTACTTTTTTATTCTATCATAAAAAAGGCAATATTGACAATCTTATTTTTTTCTTTTGTTAAATAAGTCTATTAAGGCGCGGCGGGCAATAGCCAGATTCGAGAAAATTCTTAAAATAAATACTACGGTCACCGCCAGATACAGATCTAAGCCAAGTTTCTCTCCCAGTAAAGTGATGCCCAGCGCCAAAATGATGTTAAAAAAGAGACCGGTAATGAAGATCACGGGGTCATATGTTTCCTTGGTTAATTCGCCTTTAATACCGCCAAAAAGTGCGTCAAGAATACAAATAATAACAACAGCGGTATATTTGATAAATTCTACCGGAATCGTGAGATGAGATATCATGCCGACGATGATGCCTAAGAGAATGCCGATTAGAGCCCAGAGCATGAT
>CAYZOB010000016.1:0-7572 GCA_964480115.1 uncultured Candidatus Peribacteria bacterium | reverse complement strand
CATGCCTTGGTAAGGAAGCTAAGCAGAGTCTAAGTCCTGACGGAAAAAGCTATAAATGTGAGGGTTTATACACTTGCGAATCTAAGGATTTATCATGTGACAGCAACACTAATGGTTGTAAAAATGGTGGACAATCCTGCTCCGCCCCCGACACTTACTTCTAGCCACACTTCCTAGCTTTCCACGCTCAAGCCAGCCCTAATCACCACGATATAAAAAAATAAAAAAAATGACCAAAGGCAAAACAAAAATTTATAAACTACTTAGTGCGGTTTTTACGTTATCACTGGTACTTAGCCAATCGGCCTTTGCCGCCAATGATGCGCCTCCAAGCATCAATCTTGGCAGTGGCTCCGACTCCCCTCCATCCATCAATCTTGGCAGTGGCAGCAACCCGCCACCTCCCGCTTGCAGCAATGGTGATTTGCAAAACAGTGACTCTAAAATTTGTCAAAATAGTGCTTTCGTCACTTGTGATGGTTCAAGAGAAGGCGCATCCATAAGCGGCAAACAATGTACCTCCGGCAAATGGATTGTACCTGCTACGTCTGGCTCCTCCGGCTCGTCTGGTTCCTCCGGCTCGTCCGATTCCTCCGGCTCCTCAAATCCCTCAAGCCCCAGCGCCAAAATCACCAAACATAGCGTTTTTCCGGCCGGCTTTAATCCCACCCTTACCAAAAGTAAAATTTCCTATACCACCAGTCAAAAATCCGTTATAAAACTTACAATAACCAATGACAAAGGTGAAAATGTTGGCACTTTAGTTCAGGATCAGACCAGGGACGCCGGCGCCTATTTCGCTTATTGGTATGGAACCAAAGAAAATAAGCAAAGCGGCAAAGCGCTAGCCCCGGGCACCTATCATTACAAAATAGTCGCCAAAAATCCCAAGGATAACACGGTTGATGACTCCAAAACAGGGGATATCAATCTTATTTACACCAGCACGAGCTTCGATACGAACCCGACACCGCCTCCTCAGCCTCAGGTCGACCAGTCCCAGGCCAAAGCCACTCTGGCCATTCAAAATGCCAAAACCGGCAAGACATCCAAGACCGGCCCCGGTATTCTCATTTATGGAATTTTACCTCTGGCCGGCTATTTATTTTCCCGCAGAAGGAAATAGCATGGAAAATGCCGGCAGATTCTTACACGCCTTTAATCTTTGATATTTTGAATTGCATTGATTTTTTGTCGATCGAGGTTTGTATCGCATGTGAGCGTATTGACCAAGCCTCCGGCGATTTTTCTGAATTAGCGATAAGACCGGCGTGAAAAAGCGTGTGGTGTGCTTTGCAGACCGGATAGATATGGGCGGGATCATGTGTTTTGTGAATGGCGAATGGTCTCGTGTGATGAAATTCAATGTAGGCTTGATTGCAGTTTGGGAAGGCACAGGTCTGACCGTGCTTCGCGAGTATGAGGTTTTTTATCGGTTCGGGAATGTGGCGGGAAGATGGTTGCCCGTTCCCGCTTGCTCATTTATGTTGCGGCCAGAGAGCAATGACTTCATTCCAGGTCAGAGTTTTGCGTTTTGCTTTTTCCAAATCTCTTTTTATGACGTGCAGTTTTTGCAGGGAATATGCGGAAATTGAGAAGGAGAAGGTGGTGAAGGTTTCGGGGTGGTCATGGGCCGAAGGCTGAATTGAGGCATAGAGAGATTCTGCTTGTAGCGGCGGAGGTAAGCTGGCGGTTTGCGAGTATGGAAGCCGTACGCCACCGCTTCCAGCTTGCTCCAACCTTGCTCGCCGGATTCAAAAAGAGCCAGTAAGTGAAGCTTGTCAGCTAATCTTTCGTGTAAATTTAGGATTTTTTTCACCGTTCTTTCATTCATCCCACTGAGCTTTCTGGCAAATTCATGAATGGAGCCGCAGCCATGCTGCCGATGAAGAGATCTTCTAAAAACTTCCGGTAGTAGACCGGCAAATTTGCGAAGCCAATTTTTGGCGTTTCCTCCATATTCACGGCATTTTATATAAAGTTCTTTGTCCGAAAGTGTACCGGGGCTGACATAAGGAAGAGCTGCCGGGGAATTTGAGGCCTGGTATGAGGCTGGCCGATAATTTGGTTCATTCATTCCATAGCAGCCAAATCTAAAATTTTTCTAAAATAATTCTAAAATCGTAACAAGCCTTTGACTACTTCTTTACATTTTCTGTTACCAAGACTAAACTTCTGGTTGCTTTGGGCTTATACACAGGCGGACCACTACTATCACCGCCATCGACACTTAACACTCAAGATCATGTCTGCATTTTCGACATTAATGATTTTGATCTTAATAACCTCCCTGGCGATTTGTTCAATCACTGTGGGGCGGGTTTTTGCTTATAACAAAAAATACAATCTTCCCGAATGCAAATATACCAGGCTCTTCGGCGTGCTGACCAAAGAGCATTTTGTTGGCCTGTACATCTTTTTTGTAATTCTGGATGCGGCTGCGGGCATCTGGTTCATTTTGAATATTTAACCAAAAACATGAGCGAAACCAGGGATTTACATTTCAAGGGACAACAGGCAAATGAGCATCTTGTCTGTTTTTTCCGTCATCATTGGATTTGCCTCTTGCGTGAATTTTTCTATTTCTTCATTTTTCTAGCTGTAATTACCCTGGTTTTACTCAAAACTCAAGACCTCAGGAACCTCATCCATGATAGCAGGGAACTGCGCTTTCTGTTTATTATTGGATTTCTCGTCGGCACTGTCTATTTGCACCGCTTTTTCATGAAATTATTCAATCACTATCTGACGGTCGGCATTATTACCGATAAACGGATCGTGGATCACCAGAAAACCCTGTTTTTTACCGATACTATGGATGCTATCGACATGTCCCAAATACAGAATATTGAAAGAATTTGTGAAGGACTTCTGCCCAATTTGCTGAAATATGGTGCTATCAAAGTTTATCTCAGTTCCTCAGCTGCCTACCGTACTCTGACCTATGTGCCTAATGATAAATTTCATTTTCGCTGTATTAACAGGCAAAAAGAATCTTTACAACAACAGCTGAATGCCCGCCAGCACCTCGGTCTCAATCCTCATACGCCGGCTCCGGGACATTCCACGACTACAACGTCGACCACAACCACTACCACAAGCCCCTCTTGAAACATAAAATTTTAGTATTGCATTTTGGAAAAATCACGCTATCCTTGCTGGAGAATTTTTTAACAAATCCATAACATGGACAAGAATCTATTTGTAGCAATTACTATGGCGGTTGGCGGCGCTATGCCCGCCTTAGGTATCGGTTTATTAGCCGGAAAAGCCATGGAAGCGATCGGCCGCAATCCTGAAGCTTCAAAAGCTATCCAAAGCGCCATGATTCTCGCTATAGCTTTTTGTGAGGCTATTGCTATTTATGCATTGGTAATTGCTCTGATCATTAAATTTGTATAAACATGGAAATAATCTCCAAACTAGGCATTGATCTTAAAATGATCATCGCTCATACGATAAATTTTCTTATACTTCTTTTTATTCTCAAAAAACTCGTCTATAAGCCGGTGCTTAATCTTCTGGAAAAAAGAAGATCGATGGTGGAAAAAAGTGTTCATGATGCCGAAAAAATTGAAGAACGCTTGACCGCTCTTGAAGAGGAAAGAAAAAAGATTCTTTCCGACGCCTCCAATACAGCCATGACCATCATGGAAAATGCTAAAAAGGAAGGTGTCGAAGAGCACAGGAAATCTATGGTTGCCGCTAAAAAAGAAATTTCCGGCTTGGCCGAACGCTATCGCGATCAACTAAGATCTGAAAAAGATCAGATGTTTGATGATCTGAAAGCCGATGTAGCCAATCTCGTTGTAGACAGTTGCGGCAAGATTCTCCGCAAAGAATTCGACAAGGAAGATCAAAAACGCCTGGAAAAGGCAATCACTGAAGAAGTAAATGCTGCCCGGTTATAATTAATTATGAAAATTTCTCTTCAAAAATACGCCAAAGCACTTTGCCAAAGTCTTGAGAAAGAACATGGCGAAGCCATCACTATGAAAATTCAAAACCTTCTCAAGCTTTTGACTAAGCGCAAACAAAGTAAATTAATTGGACAATTACCGCGGGCATTCAAGTCACTTTGGCTGAAAATGCATAACAAAATGGAGGTAACTGTAGCACTGGCCAAAGAACCCACCAAGGAAGAAATTGAAAATATAACAGCATCACTGAGCACGGCCTTCAATAAGGAAGTCCTGATCTCTCACCGCGTAAATCCCGACATAATCGGCGGCATGAGATTGGAATTCGACGACTGTATTTTTGATGGCACCGTAGCTGCTAATCTTGAAAAGCTCCGCAGTAATCTATTAATTCTCTAAATCGCCCCAATCATGGAAACCAAAGTCCAAGCAGACCAAATTCTAGACGCGCTCAAACAGCAAATCGAAAACTTCCAAGCTTCGGCTAAAGTCGAAAAAATCGGCCATGTGCTTGAAGTTGGCGATGGCATTGCCCGTATTTCCGGTCTCGCCAATGTAGCTTCCCAGGAGATGGTGGAGTTTAACGGTGGACAGATTGGTGTAGCCTTGAATCTTGAAGAAGATACCGTGGGCGTAATCATTCTTGGCAGTGATAAGGGCATTAAGGAAGGGGATGAAGTTCGTGCTACCGGAAAAATTCTTTCCTTGCCGGTGGGTGAATCTTTAATTGGCCGTGTAGTAGATCCGCTGGGTCGTGCTCAAGACGGTAAAGGCGCTATCAAAAGCGATAAGATGTACCCGATTGAAAAAATCGCTCCCCGTGTTATTAAAAGAAAATCCGTAAACCAACCTGTTCAAACCGGGATTAAAGCTATAGATTCCATGATTCCTGTCGGACGTGGTCAGCGTGAGCTTATCATCGGCGATCGTCAGACCGGCAAGACCGCCATCGCTATTGATACAATTATTAATCAGAAGGGTCAGGACATGATCTGTATTTATGTGGCGATCGGCCAGAAAGAATCCAAAGTTGCCAAGATTGCGTCAATTTTGGAAGAAAAAGGTGCTATGGATTATACAATCATCGTTCGTACTTCCGCTTGCGACCCGGCTTCATTGACCTATTTGGCTCCCTTTGCCGGTTGCGCCATGGGTGAATACTTCCTGGATCAGGGAAAAGACGTGCTCGTGATTTACGATGATCTCTCCAAGCATGCCTGGGCTTATCGCGAAATTTCTTTACTTTTGAGACGTCCACCCGGACGTGAGGCTTATCCCGGAGATGTATTTTATCTCCACTCCCGTTTATTGGAACGCGCTTGTCGTTTGGATGAAAAATATGGTGGCGGTTCATTGACAGCTCTGCCAATTATCGAAACGCAATCCGGCGATGTGTCCGCTTATATTCCAACCAATGTAATCTCCATTACCGACGGACAAATTTACCTGGAAACCGATCTTTTCTACAAAGGTGTTCGTCCCGCTCTAAACGTGGGTCTTTCCGTTTCACGCGTGGGTTCCGCTGCTCAAATAAAAGCCATGAAGAAAGTGGCCGGCAAGCTCAAACTCGAGCTCGCTCAATATCGCGAATTGGCGGTTTTTGCTCAGTTTGGTTCCGATCTTGATGAAGCTACCAAACGCCAGCTCAATAAAGGTGACCGCTTATCCGAAATGTTAAAGCAGAAGCAGTACACTCCGGTTCCGGTAGAAAAACAGGTAGTTATTCTCTACGCGGGTATTAACGAATATCTCGAGAAAGTGCCGGTAAACAAGGTCCATGAATACGAAGAAAAGCTTTACAGCTACATCGAAGCAAGGCATCCGGAAATTTTCAAAGATATTAAAGAGAAAAAGGAAATGACTGCCGAGATCGAAGCGAAGTTGAAACACGCCTTACAAACATTTAATAGTGAAATAAAATTTTAACAACACCCGAGCACACAGTGCGAGGGCGCAGCAAGCGAAGAATCTGGCTCTGCCAGTTCTGAGCGAAGCGAGCTTACAAAGCAAATGAGCAATTCTGTCAAAGACATCAAGCGCAAAATTAAATCCATTCGCTCCACTCGTCAAATTACGAAAGCGATGGAACTCGTCGCGACTTCAAAAATGAAGAAAGCGGTGGAGAGCGCGGTAAATCTCCGTTCCTACGGCTATCTGGCAATGAATATTTTGCTCAAACTTTCCCACAAGCACCAGCACCTCCACGCTTACTTTCAGCCCCGCCCAGTAAATAATGTGCTCATTGTGCTTTTTACGACCGACAAAGGACTTTGTGGTGGTCTTAATACCAATATTTTCAAAAAATTTAATCAGACTGTCAGTAAAATTCAGCAGGAAAATTCGCAAGCGAAGCTTCATTTTGTTACTTCCGGTAAAAAGGGAGCGGAGTTTATTCATCGCAGTGGCAAAGAATTAAAAATGGCTTTCCCTGCTTATTCCAATCATCCGAAATTTGCCGATGTTTTCTCAATTAGTAGAGTGGCCATCAAAGGTTTTGACAAAAAAGATTACGACAAAGTCGTAGTAATTTATCCGGATTTTATTTCAACTCTAATGCAAAAACCCGTGACTAAAACTTTGCTGCCATTTTCTCAGGAAGTTTTTTCCGACATGATGCAAGAATTAGGTTCTAAATTCACAAAAGTGGCGCAGCCAATAGAAAAAGACCTGGATTATAAGCTTGAACCATCACCTGAATATATCGTTACCAATATTGTCCCTCAACTCGTAGAAGTTCAGCTTTTTCAGGCTGTTTTGGAAACTGCCGCTTCCGAGCATAGCGCTCGTATGATGGCCATGCAAAATGCCACTAAAGCCGCCAATGATCTCCTGTCTGATCTTGTTCTGACTTATAATCAAGTTCGCCAGGCTGGTATTACCAGAGAAATTGCGGAGATTGCAGCCAGTAGAGCCGCGGCGCCAGTGTAGGCGCCGGCATAATAGCCAACAACCTTAAATTACTTAACACCTAAATAATATGTCTGGAAAAGTCACCAAAGTTATCGGAGCCGTTGTGGACTGTTCATTCGAAGGAGAAGTGAATTTTCCTAAAATCTACGATGCCTTAAAAGTAAAAATTGGCGAAGAAACTCTTATTCTCGAAACTCAACAGCATCTTGGCGGCAACGAAGTGCGTACCATCGCCATGGGAACTACTGACGGACTCACCAGAAATCAGGAAGTGGAGAATACCGGCGCACCGATTACGGTAGCGGTAGGTCCGGAGACACTAGGCCGTATGTTTGACGTTTTGGGTAATCCTCTGGACGATAAAGCGGTTGTTAAATCAAAAATATACTATCCGATCCACCGCCCGGCTCCGTCATTCGATCAACAATCCACCAAAACCGAAATTCTTGAAACCGGTATCAAAGTCATCGACCTTATCTGCCCCATCGTAAAAGGAGGTAAAGTAGGCCTCTTCGGCGGTGCGGGAGTAGGTAAGACTGTCATTATCCAGGAGTTGATTCGTAATATTGCGCAGGAACATGGGGGTTTTTCCGTATTTGCCGGAGTAGGTGAACGAAGTCGTGAGGGTAACGATCTGTATTATGAAATGAAAGATTCCGGTGTTTTGGAAAAAACTACGCTGGTGTTTGGGCAGATGAACGAACCGCCAGGAGTCCGTGCTCGTGTGGCACTGACCGGTGTT
>CAYZOB010000015.1:0-8618 GCA_964480115.1 uncultured Candidatus Peribacteria bacterium | reverse complement strand
AACAAATGGGGGATCAATGCTTCAATCGACACCGCCGGTATTTTCATGGTGAGCGGCTTGAAACAACAGTCTATTCTTTATAATGAATTGGTTAAGCTGCAATTTGTACAGGCTCGTTTGACCGCCGACACCGTGGAAGGTTCTGCACCTCTAGCCGTTACTTTCAATGCTCTGACTACCGTTGACCCCGCGGGAGGCAGTGTAAAAGGTGACAACATTTATTGGGATCTTGGCGGCACACAGACCATTGATGGCTTAAGCGGTGCTCCGGATACAGTGAACAAAGAAACCGCCAATGTCGTTGGAAATATGTTGGTTCCAACTGATAATTCTGTAGATTGTACTTTTGCCCCATCTGGTAAAAACGAAAAAGATTTCATCGGCGCGACAGCTAAACGCTGCGTTTATACCAGACCCGGCACTTACACCGCCGCCGTAAAAATTAATTCCAACGATCCTACCAAGTATGCACCCGGCATCAGCATTTTGACAATTAAAGTTCGTCCACCCACTACTAAAATTGAACTAAGTGTGAAGGGTAGCGGCCAGGCAGCAGATCCACAGGTGGTGATGCACTATGAAGACGACATTCTCAAGACCGATAAGCAATCCGTTCAGTTCACTACCAAAGAAGCTCAGGATAATCCCGGTATGAATTTTAACGCTTTCGCCAGCAATTCCAAAAAAGACGTGAAAGGCTGCAAGTTTAGCTTTGGCGATGGCAAAACCTCAGATTTCCTTACCGACTGCAACGTCAACCATGTCTACAAAGAAGCCGGAAAATATCAGGTGATTCTGGAAGTGGAAAATTTGCTCGGCATTATAGACAGTAAAATTTTTACCTTGGAAGTCTCTTCCATCGCCGCCAATTTCAAGGCCAGTCCTGCCGGAGGCGCATCCATCAATGAAAATGTCACCTTTGACGGCAGTACTTCAAAATCTGATCTTGGTAAAATTTCCAACTACAAATGGAATATCCGGCCAAGTTCCAACCAACCCTTTCCTGAAGCTCCATTTCTCGATGAGGGCGCTTCTCACAAGACCCTGAACTACGCTTTCAAAAACGCTCAGGAGTATGATGTCACTCTGACGGTAAACGATGCCGCCACCAATGTCTCGACTTATACCATCAATAATTATCGGGTGAAATCGCAGCCTCCGGTCGCGGGATTTGATTTCAAAAATAAGGAAAAAACTCAACCAGGCACTATCTATTTCGATGGCGGCAAGAGCTACGATCCCGATAATACCAAGGATTTTACTTATTCCTGGTCGGTCACCCCCTCCACCGATTGGATTATTGTTTCCAAGCCGGATAGCTCATTAACATCCAAGTCACCAATTATAAAATTCAAAAAAATCGGCAATTATGAAGTCGCCCTAAAGGTTACCGCTCCCAATCCAAAAGAATACAGCGAAATTACCAAGACCGTAAAAATCGACAGCGTTTTAGATATCGCCTGGGATACCAATCAGCAATCTACGGCCACCCTCAATGAAGCCGGCAAAGCCGATGTGAAATTCCAGCTCCTCAGCGACACCGCCAAAACCTACGAAATCAATTTCGGCGATGGTGAAAGCGGCAGCGGCAAGTTTGGTGAAAAAATTACTCATGCCTACGATAGGGCCGGCAAATTTCCGGTAAAAGTCACTGTCTATGACGATACCGATCAGGAAAATTCCATTGAAAAAAAGATCTTTATCGCCGGTGGAAATCAGACCATTGCCAAGGCTCGGTTCTATGTGAACGGCGAAGAAATTCAGGAGCTCTCCGATGATGTAAAGGTAAGCAAACAGGATCTCCTCACTTTCGACGCCATTGATTCAAAAAATTCCGACGGCAGTCTCAAAAATCTGAAATACAGCTGGGACTTTGGCGACGGCAAAAACAGTTCAAAAATGAAAGCCACCCATACTTACAAAGAGCTAAGCCCAAAAGATCCCGGTTATTTCAACGTAAAATTATCTGTCTACGATAGCAAAGACCCGGAGAAAACCGCTTCCGACGAATTCCGCGTTGCCGTTATTAATGTTTCTCCAATTTTCTCCTCGATTTCCGCTGTACCGCAGCCGGTAAATAACGCTCTTGTCACTCCGGTCAATGCCGTGATGAAAGTATATGGCGCCGAAGACCCCGATGGTCAAATCGTGAAATACAAATGGTGGTATTTCGATTTGAAAAATCCCGACCAGCAATTCGGGGTGCAAATCACTACCGGACCCACGGCTAAATTAATTATCGGTACCCGCGGCAAAGAAGGGGAGGAGATTGATTATGGTTTTGGTTTGGAGGTCACAGATTCCGACGGTCTCACTTTTTCCAATGAGGAAGCCATTCAGCAGGGACAATTCGCCAAGCTGAATGTAATCAACGGCGCGAACGCTCTCCCTGCAGCCAAATTCAGTGTAACCGGCACGTCGGTCTTTGCCGGAGATAAAGTCTCTTTCACCAGCAGTTCCACTGATCCGGATGGCAATATTGTGCAATACATTTGGGATGTTGATGGTGATGGTTTTTTCAATGATGACCCGGACAGCGAAAGCTCCATCGAACACGTCTATAAAAAAATCAACAAAGCCGGTTATAACGTCCGTCTGAAAGTTGTCGATGACAAAGGTGGCGAAGCCATTTCTGAACCGATTAAAATTCACGTGGATTCTCTCGCTCAGCCGCCAATTGCGGGATTCACCTATACTTCCATTCCGGGTAGCGATGGACTCAAAATAAAATTCACCAATTCTTCCAGCGCCGATACTAAGGACGGAGCGGAAATTCTTAGTTATGAATGGGATTTCGATACCGATTCCTTGTTGCCCACTGCGGACAGCAATGGTGATGGCAAAAAGGATAACGATAGCGATTCTCAAGCCAAAGATCCCGAGCGTCTCTACTCCACTCCGGGAACTTATAAAGCAAAATTGACTGTCACCGACACTCAGGGTAATAAGGATGAAGTAGTAAACACCATGAAAATTCCCATGGCCAATGCTCCACAAGTCGCCTTTTCCTATGTTTTAAAAGAAAATCAGCTGGTATTCACCAATAATTCTAAAAGTGATGTAGCGAGCGGCAGCATTATCACTAAAAATGTTTGGGATTTTGATATAAATATCGACTCCGATGGCGATGGTAAAAAAGACAATGACAACGATTCACAATTAAAAGATCCTGTTTACGCTTATGGCAAAGCCGGAACCTACAAAGTGAAATTGACCGTTATTGATAATCAGGGCGGCGTCGGTACATTAATCAATGAAGTCGGTTTTAATCCTGAAGTGATCACTCCCGTCACTCCAGCCACCCCAGGCACTCCCGTCACTCCCGGTACCGGACTCAAAGCTGTACTGATTACCGATCCTGTCCCGTCCGCTGATTTGGCTGTTCATTTGAATGGGAATACCGGAACGGTAAAATTTGATTTTTCCAAATCCACCGGCTCGGTTCAATATTATATCCTCGATAAAAATATTCATTTTGATACTAATGGTGATGGTGATAAAACTAATGATGAAGATTTCAAGACCAGCTTAGCCGGTACCTGGTCAACTAATTTTGATAAGAGTTGGGGACAAATTGTAGTAAAGTTAACGGTAACGGATATTTACGGTAATAAAAGTACGGCCACGCAGGAAATAAAATAACATTATAAACCAATACAAACCAATGAAAATTCAAGATTTTGAAATGGGTGGAGATGAAGTCGCGATCAATCATTACGCTGACGATGTTAAAAAGACACCGGCCGCGATTGTCGCCCCGAAAGTAGACCCCACCGCGCCGGCACCTGTTATTACCGCGGCGCCAAAACCCATGACACCGGACAGCACCAAACCGAAGAAAGCCATTCTTGGCTGTCTCGGAGGTTTCGCTTCTTTAATGCTGATTTTTCTGGTTTTATCTTTTATTTTTCTGGCTCAAACCGGCAACGGTACCAGCCCAATTGCCAAATTACTTGGCATTAACGAGGGAATTTTCATCAACGGTCTTATCACCTTCGTCCACATTATTTTCATAGTTATATCTCTGACCGCGTTCGTTTTCACCATGGTCGGACTTTTCAGGGCCAGCATGACCCGCAAGGAAGAGGTTGATCTCAGGAAATCCGCTTTGCGCTCCAGTTTGATTGCCGGTATCAGTTTATTTTTAATCTTAATTATTTGGGGCTTCACCTACGTATATCTCGATTCAAAGCGTGTGCAGATTGATCAGAAATATTCTCAGGACATTGTGACCACCCCGGAACAAACGCTGGGTCTCACCGCTCCGATTGAAGTCAAATTTGATGCCAGCAACGTTTCTATTGATCGTAACCGTTACCAGATTGTTTCTCATGACTGGGATTTTGGCGATAAATCTTCCGGCACCAGCCAGATTACTTCGCATATTTATAAAGAGAAGGGGACTTATAATGTGAAACTGGTTATCACCGTGAAAGATAAAAACAGCGGCAAACTTTCCACGGGCGGCGAATATTCCACCACTGTTTCGGTAGAGAATCTAGCCCTTTCCGCCATTTTCAAAGCCGATCCTCAATCCGGCGAAGCCCCCCTGGAAGTCAGTTTTGATGCCGGCGATTCGGAAGATCCGGATGGCACCATTGAAAAATACGAATGGGATTTGACCGGCGACAGCCTCTATAAAGATGGTACCGGTAAAACACTCAAGCATAAATTCGAAAAAATCGGCAAATATCAGGTTTCTCTTCGCATCACTTCCACAACCGGAAAATCCAATACTTCCGAAAAAGAAATTAATGTGCTCGAATCGATCACTCCGGTTCCGGTAATAACCATAGTTGACGAACCGAAAAGTTTTACACTCGGCCAAAGCTACGTTTTCAATGCCGACGAATCCACTTCACCAAACGGCAATATAAAGAAGTATGAGTGGACATTCAGCGATACACCCAATAAGCCGGAAACCACCAAAACCGTTTCGCACATTTTCAAAAATCCGGGTAAATTCCAAATTAATCTGAAAGTCACTGACGAAAAAGATAAAACCGGAGAAAGTGTAAAAGTGCTCAGTATCGATGCCCCAAAGGGCTTGCCAAAAGCTAAAATCACCTCCGATCCTGCAGCCGATTCCAAGTCGGGAGTACTCGCCGGCAAAGCCCCATTCACCGTCAATTTCAGCGCCAAGGAAAGCACCGACAGTGATAACAACATCATAGATTACAAATGGGATTTTGAAAGCGATGATAAATTCGATAGTTTTGGCGGCAATGTGAGCCACACTTTCACGGATGAAGGCAGTTATAATGTATTATTGAGTATTTTTGACGCTGACAAAAATTCCGGCTCCGCCACGATGATTGTAAAAGTCGAACCTCAAGGAGTCGTGGCCAATTTAAAGGCCGATGCGGTGGATGGCAGTGTCCCGCTTACTGTGAGTTTTGATGCCAGTGGCTCCAGCTATGGCAAAGGTCAAATCAGCGGCTACAAATGGGATTTCGGTGACGGCAGTCCTATAAACATGGGCTCAGCCAAGATTAGCCATAAATATACTTCTATCGGCAATTTCAAAGTCTCGGTGACAGTGGTTGGAGCTGACAACCTTACCGCTGCGAAATCGCTTAATATTAATGTTCGTGAAATTTCTCTCAGCGCTTGTTTTACATCCGTCTTTGAAAAAGGACCGGCACCGCTTAATACCAGTTTCGATCCTGGCTGTTCCAACGGTACTGTAAGTAGTTATTCCTGGAATTTCGGCGATGGCGGGACTTCCACCCAGGTGAAGCCCAGCCATACTTTTGAAAAGGCCGGAAGCTACAAAGTGACCCTGGAGGTTTCCGACGCTCAAAATACCATCAGCAAATCCGAAGTGGTAATTAACGTAACCGAAAAAGAAATTAACTAAAAATTTATGTCTCACAAAAAAAGTAAATTCGCCTTCGCCGTCCTTGCCATACTTTCGATGCTTGCCATTTTGGCCGGCGTCCTGGCACCCATCTTTTTGACTCGATAGATTTTTTATGCTATAATTTACTCAAATATCAACAAAACAAAGTATGAAAAAAAGTCTATTCGCATTTCTGTCCATACTAATAGTCCTCGGGCTATCTTTGGCTTATTATTTTGTTGCCAATAGAAGTGACCGGGAAACTCCTCCAACAATTACCATCTCCACCGCCAAATACCAGGGTCTTATCCAGGGCGACACCGTCTGCAATCTTACGATTCCAATGTATGAATTCACGGATGCAAAAGTCAGCTCTTATGTTACGCCCGCGGCGGATACCAATGCTAACTGGTACAATCTGACGAAAGGCGTGCATTTTTATCATTCTGATGCGGATGTAACCGTAAAAAACATTCTTGATAATATCAAACCGGTAAGCGGCAACAAGATTCTCATTATGCATTATCCCTCCGCCGACACCAATGAGCTCAAACAATTTGCCGCCTACCCCACTATTACAGGCCAGATTAACCTCACTACCGATTCTATTATTCCCGCCAATGAAGGCATTATAATTTTTTCCTGTAAGGATTCCAAAATTTACAATATCAAGGACGAAACTACGCCCGGCGCAGCCCTGCCTGCAACACTAACCGCTAAAACCAAAGGCTGGATTCTGCTCTCGGCAGTAACCGGTAATACTCTTAAAAATAGTTTGACACCTTCGAAAAACAAGATCAGTTCAATCTGGCCAGCCCAGCTTGCCGGCTTTGATAACGACACTTTTACCAAGAAATTTTTAAGCCCCGATGACGCAAATCTGCCAGCTCTGGACGCCAGTGGCAATTTCCGCATGGTCTGGCTAAAGATTGGCACACCGGCGGCAGATCCCGTCCCTTCGGTTAATATTACTTTGTCAGCTGATCCTAACGTTAACATAGTTACACCAAACACAATTTATGATTTTGCATCGTTGAATTTAATTGTATCTCCCGACAAGGATGTCACAGTTAAAAAAATCGAGTTCAAGCTTGTTAATACCAATCCCACGAAACCAACCGACCTCAGTGACTTTAGTGAGATCAAATTCTACAATGATGGCTACATAATTGATGAAAAACTATATACATTAGCTTTTGATGCCAAAAGTAGCGGAATAGGCAGTCTCCCACTCCCGCCTCTTGGTACTACTACTCTGACCAAAAGCTCTACAGCAAAAGTAGACATAAAAGTTAAAACCGGAGCTGCAATTAAGCCCAATAACTATAAACTCGAAATTACCAAAATCGAATTCGATGGCAACGTAAGCACTAATGTCACTTTCCCTCTGGTCAGTGCGGTAAAGAAAGTAACACCCCCGATTGCCGCCACGGTAACTATTACTGTCGCTCTTCCGGTAGCAACATCCGATAGTATAACTTTTGACTGGACCGACGAAAATATTAGCGGAAACGTAAAAAAATATCTGATATACAGGTCGGAAAATACCCCGGTAGATACTACTAAGCAAAATTTCCCCACCGCGACTCCGCCAGGTAATTTTCTAGGTGGTACCACCAACAAAAATTTTACAGATAATAAAATGGCCTTGAAGCCAAAGACGAAATATTATTATGTGATACACGGTGTTGATCAATTAAGCGGAGTGAATGGTAACATCCTGGGTACTTCCGATATATTCAATGTAACGACTCCCGACGGACCGGCCCCCGCCGCCCTAGCAGCCCCTACAGAAGTTACAGTCACTGCAATCACCGCCACTACAGCCAAAGTAAGCTGGACCGCGCCAGCAGGTGCATCAGGCAAAACATATAGTGTCACATACAAAGAAGGTATTTGCCCAATTACCGCTACGGACAATCACAAAAATGACATCACCACCAACAACACCATCCTATCCGGTTTATCTCCAGCTAAAGACTACAGATTGACAGTAAAAACAACCGACGCAACAACTTTTACAGCCTCACCGGAAAGCACCTGCGTGCCATTCAAGACCGCACACGCTGCCACCGCCCCAGCAAAACCGGAAAAGCCGTTGATAGATCTTGTCACTTCTACAAGTGCGAGAGTGTCATGGAATTCACCAGTATTGGTAAATGAGACATCTGGAAAATTAAAAATTACATATAAAACTGGTGGATGCACAGCCGTCACTTCACCTGTAGACACAATCCTTGATGCAAAAGATCATCCACCTATAAATATGACAAATGATGGATATTTAGTTACCAAGGATGGTCTCACCAAATCTATGAACTATGGTATCTATGTGTCTGTTAGCAACGATGGCTCCAACTACTCTGAAAATAGCGATTGCACCGATTTCCGTACAAAATCAGGACCAAAACCAAGTACTCCAATATTTTACGAAATCACATCTAGCTCCGTTGTAGTAACATGGCTATCTCCATTGCTAACGCAGCCTGATGATAAATACAAAATTTATTATAAAAAAGGTGGATGCAATGTGAGCGCATATTTGTATAAAGAACCTTCAGCCAGCAGTCCAAATATTCTAAAAGGCCTATTATATGGATATGGATATAAATTAGTAAACCTAACAGTTTCTAGCATCTATGGCGTTGAAATTGAGGCCAGTGAAGATGGCATAAACTGGTCGGAAATGAGTGATTGTATAGAATTCTCTACATCATCAGCCCTTTTATAGCCACATTTCCTAGCTTTCCACGCTCAAGCCAGCCCTAATCACCAC
>CAYZOB010000014.1:0-11447 GCA_964480115.1 uncultured Candidatus Peribacteria bacterium | reverse complement strand
AGTGGTCAATAAAGCGATACGAACCTTGAAGCATCTGGAAAATAAGCCATTTTTGAAGCAGGCGATCGAAACTCAGGGAATTCACAAAGTGGCTCTGGTAGCCACGATTGCCACGCCGGAAAATGAAAAGATTTTTGCCGGGCACGTGCAAAACATGAGCAAGCCGGCACTTTTCGAATTCACGAAAGAGCTGAGGCATAAAAGCATGTTTGGGGGAAATTCGAATGAATCTGATCAAGAAGAGCTGCCATTGGGCGATGGCCATTTTGGGAATGTACAATCTGCTGGAGGAAATTCAGAAAAGTTTCATAAAAGCGACATGCTTGCAAAACAACTCTCAGTACCTCAATTTTGCCAGGCTGTTCCAAGCAAAATGCAGATCGAACTCGATGCCGAAATGCAGATTTTATTTCTAAAATTCAAACAAAAATACGCCAAAAATTTTTCTAACAAAGAGGCTTTGAAGGTGATGCTGAAAAGAGTGGAGGAAATGGAGGCGGCTGATATGGCATCGGTTAATGGCGAGATCGTTGAAAAGTGTGCGCGGGCGGGAGTAAAAGGTGAGATTAGCGAAATACAAGGGAAGTGCAAGACAAATAAGAGTGAGGATGCAGAGAAAATGGAAATTTCAGATCAAAAACCCGTTCCCGGGAACGGAAATACAAGTAAAATCAGCCAACATAATGCATGTCTCTCGTATGAGGAAATTCGTGAGCCGAAAAACACAGCGAGCAAACCACCAGATATTCGAGATAATTTGCTGGACGACGAAATTTATACACATGAAAATGCAAAAAACGAACCGGCCGATATCCAAGATTATCTGCTTCAGGAAAATAAAAACATCACTTTTCCTTCGCGTCACATTCGCAAGCAAAAAGATCAAGAAATTCGCGCGAAATATCACCACAAATGCGCCTATCCCGGCTGTGTAAAACCCGTTGAAACCATGCACCACCGCATTCCATTCGCCTTTGAAATAAGCCATGAAAGCGTGATTCCGCTGTGCAACATCCACCATGAATTTTCGCACAATGGTCTGATAACTCATGAGCTAAAAGAACCGGAAAATTGGCAATTGCAAGCCACGGGCAGCACGAGCATTTTCGATCAATTTAATCTGGCGAAAAGAAAAAGCGGTTGAGAAACGTACGGCAAGCTGTGGGTGGCACGAGAGCTTTAGAACAGATCTATCTGGCGAAAAGGAGGGGTGATTAAAAAACGCATGGAAGATCACTGGCAGACCAAGCATTTTCGACCAATTTAATCTGGTAAAAAGAAAAAGCTGTTGAGAAACACATGGCATCTGTGGGTGGCACGAGAGTTTTAGAACAGATCTATCTGGCGAAAAAAATCGCATCCTAAAAAACGCACGGAAGATCACTGGCAGACCAATTCTATGCCGAAGCCATTACACTGATTGGCACAGCACTTGATCACAGCACTTGATCACAGCACTTGATCACAGCACTTGATCTCAGCACTCGATCTCAGCACTTGATCTCAGCACTTGATCACAGCACTCGATCTCAGCACCTATCCGGCCCCTCTAGCAAGCGGAAAACTGTCCTACAATCTCTGCACCAGCGTCACCACCCGTGGATTTGGTTCAATCATATCTCCGTCCACATCCTTCACACCCTTCACCACCAAGTTATATCTTTCCTCATTTTGCAGCGTCATGCCTTCAATATTTAAAATCACACTTTGGCCTTCCTGCTCGAGGCTGAAGACTTTAATTGAATCTGTGTGACTAGCCACCTTTTCATCAGTATCTGTAATTTCAAAGTTCGCCGTATCCAGATCGCCCATCTCTTCATTAAAACTCACTCTCACCTTATTTAGAGCATCGATATTCTGGTAAAGAACATATGGAGGATACTTACTCTTTTTGAAAGTAAAAGATAAATTCAAGTCCTTCTCCGGCGACCCTCTGTAAACGGCAAAGTTTTCTCTGGCCTCAAATGTGTCGGACTCTATTTCATAGCCGACAGGCAATTGAACTATCACTGTATATAGGTCGTTTTTTGTGCCTGACTGTTTTGGAATAAATAGCGAGTATTTTTCACCCGCCACGATCTCCGCCGGCAAATCATATTCATATGCAAAAGTTTTTTCCTCACCCGGTTTTAGTTTTATCATGCCCTCCAAAACTCTCAATGCGTCCTCATTATGCTGGCTTAATTTCTCCAACCCCTCCGTATCGGTAGCCGTAACCCTCGATTTTCTTGGTAAATACAAGCGCAAATATCCCTCATAATCAGAGCTTATTGGCACATTTTCCAAGCCAAAATGCTGCATTTTCACGGCTGTCCTCGCCTTTAATTTGTACTTTTCCGCATCACCGCTTTCCTCAATTTTGACAAAATAATTTACCTCCCTGTTCATGTAACGATCGGACTTCAGACCACCAAGATTAGCCCCATTTAAAGCCAAAAAGTCGGCACCAACCAGTTTTGGCCATTGTCCGGACCAGCCATGTGATACTGCGATTTGTTCCAGGCTCTCATTTTTGAAATATAATTGAATATCTTTTTTTCTTAAACTTTCATTGGCAACAGCCAGTAAGTCTTTCACCAGTAGAGGATTCGACATCATTTTTTTAATCAATTCACCGCTAAAATCTTGCAGAATATTCTTTCTGTTTTTTAGCTCATCCACGTCATGACGATCAATATTATTCACCATATATTCCAGCTTCATGAATAGGGAATCCTTATCGAAAACCACGCCGGCCACTCCGAGCGGCCCGATTTCTGCCAATAAATCCTCCAGCAAGGAATAATTAACCGCAAAAATTCCGTCAATTTTTACCTCTTCATTCACTAACCGAAACATTTGCTCCAGACTCTCCGCTGAATCTGCAAAATCCGGATAAAAATTGGCATCCCTGAATGAATAGCTGATTTTTTTACCACCCTTATCAAGAAATTCATTCAACGGATATGGCGGTTCAATATATTTATGCTGATCTGTCCCTCCGTATACATCTTTAATTTCAACCCCCTTGAAAATTCCATTTTTAAATTTCATTATTCCCACAGCCGTAATGAATCCTCCAGCCGGCCTCAGCTCATTATTATTCTGAAAAATTATCAGGTAATTTTTCTCCACGCCGGGCAATCCCGCTATCTTGAAATACTGCGGCACGAAAATTCTCAGCTCTCCCATCGCAAGAATTATCCAAGCCGCAACGGCCACAAAAACAACCAGCGCAGCCTTCACTGAAAATTTCAAAAACTTCAGACCGGCCCTAAATATTTTGTGCCTAAACGTTGTCATTTAATTATTCAATTATTTCACCACAAAGCCCACAATTCTTCCGGGCACATATATTTCTTTCACTACCTGACCCTGGGAAAGATACTTTAGCACATTTTCATTGCCTTTAGCCAGCTTTATGGCCTCCTCCTGAGTGCAATCTTTGGATATTTCAATTTCACCGCGCACTTTACCATTCACCTGGACGCCGATCTTTACCGTATCATCTATAACCAATTTTTGATCATATTTTGGCCAGCCCTGATCCACCACGCTGTATTTGCCACCAAGTGCTTTCCAGCATTCCTCAGCCAAATGTGGCGCTAAAGGCGCGATCAACTGTACGGCAATTTTCAGACTCGCTTTATCCACGCCATTCTTTAAACCGAAATTTGTAAACTCCATCAAAGTCGCCACCGCCGTATTAAACTGAAATTTTTCAATATCTTCGCCCACTTTTTTCACCAGTTTGTGCGTAATTTTTTCCAGGACCGCCTTATTCTGCACTTTCACCCCCTTGGAACTAACCATCGTCCAAAACCTCTCCACAAATCTGGCAACTCCCGTAATTCCTTTATCACTCCAGTCTCCTCCATCCGTGAAAGGTCCCATAAACATCAAATACATTCTGAATACATCGCTGCCATATTTCGCCACGAATTCATCGGGACTCACGACATTGCCCTTGGATTTACTCATCTTCGCACCACTTTTTGTAATCAACCCCTGATGCACCAATCTTTTAAATGGTTCCGCCTTCGGATCATTCATCAAAACTTTATGAATAAAACGAGCGTATAAAAGATGCATGCAGGCGTGCTCCGGTCCACCGATGTACATATCCACCGGAAACCACTTTTTTACCAATTTCATGTCAAAGGCCCGCCTTTTATCCCTCGCTGTCAGATATCTCAGGAAATACCAGCTGGAACAGATGAAAGTATCCATGGTATCCACTTCCCTCGTTGCCTTACTCTTGCATTTCGGACATTTTGTATTTACGAATGAGTGGACCGAAGCCAATGGCGCTTTGCCTTTCGGTTTATAATCGACATTTCCAATTGGTAAAACCACCGGCAAATCTTTCTCCGGCACCGCCACCTGGCCGCATTTTGGACAATTGATAATCGGAATCGGCGCCCCCCAGTAGCGTTGTCGGGACAACAGCCAATCTCTTAATTTATAATTAATTGTTTTTTTGCCAAACCCTTTGCCCTGTAAAAAATCAATCATTTTTGGCAAAGCCTCACGATTATCCATACCGTTAAACCCTTCCGAATCAAACAAAATCCCATCCCCGGTATATGCACCCTGAAAATCCTTCGGATCAGTTTTTTCACCGGTTTCGGAGATAACAAATTTCAATGGAATATTATATTTTCTCGCAAACTCAAAATCTCGCTGATCATGTGCGTCAGCCATCACAATTCCTGTTCCATACATCAAGGCAAAGTTGGCAATATAAAGCGGAATTTTTTTACCATTCACCGGATTAATTACATATTTGCCCAAAAAGCAGCCCACCTTATCTTTGCCCGTATCTGAAGTTCTTTCTATCATCGTTTGCTTACCAATAAAGGCTCGCACTTTTTTTACTTCTGCCTCATATTTAGTTCCTTTCACGAGTTCATCTACCAAAGGATGTTCCGGCGCCATCACCACAAAAGTCACACTATAAATAGTATCCGGACGTGTAGTATAAGCCGTCAAGACGTCATCTCCGTCCGACATACGAAAGTAAATGTCACAGCCGTGACTCTTCCCAATCCAATTCTTCTGCATCAGTTTTGTTTTTTCCGGCCAGTCTAAATCCGCATTATCCAATAAAGCTTCCGAATAATCACTGATTTTGAAAAGCCACTGATAAAGTTTTTTTTGTACCACTATTGTCCCGCACCTATCACATCCACCCTCCTTCACCTGCTCATTTGCCAAAACCGTCATACAGCTTGGACACCAGTTTACCGGCGCGTCTTTTTTGTAAGCCAAGCCCTTTTTATATAATTGCAAAAATACCCATTGCGACCATTTGTAGTAATCCGGCCTGGAAGTAACCACCGTCTTTTCCCAGTCATACATCGTGCCGATACCATTGAGCTGCTTAATCATATGCTTAATATTCCGCTCCGTACTTTTTTGCGGCGGCACACCGGTTTTTATGGCGTAGTTCTCAGCAGGTAAGCCGAAACTATCAAATCCCATCGGCTCAAAAACATTAAAACCCTTCTGACGCATATACCTGCCCCAGCTATCCGCCGGTCCATAATTATACCAATGTCCCACATGCAGTCTATCTCCCGATGGATAGGGAAACATCACCAGGTTATAATACTTTGGCTTTTTTCCGCCCAAATCTACCTTGTATAACTTTGAAGTATTCCATTTTTTTTGCCATTTTTTTTCAACGTCAGTAGCTTTATAGGAAGGAGACATAGGGGAAATCTTTAAAAAACAACACCCCGGATTCTATTCCAAGCATGCGGCCTAGGCAAGTTTAAGTCTTACTGATTTTCACCAATAATTTATTACCCTGTTCGTGCATTTCCCTGATTTTTGGATAAATATTTTGCATCCAATCTTGCGCTTCCTCACTTTCTTCTGAAGGCTTAGCCTCTACATTTTTCTCACCATCCACCTTGTCTGTAATGTCCTTTACCCAGAATTTTATGTTTTCCACCTTTTTGTTTTTTCCTTTGTCACTTTCCATGCTCTGAGCCTTCAAAATAACCAGTTTTCCCTTTGAAACATCGCCGGAAACCCTTATTGGGCCAATGGAGTCGATAATTTGTGCCTTTTGAGCCAATTTACCAAAAACAGCCGCTAAATCGGAAACATCCTCCTTATTAACAAATTTATATAACGATTTTTTCACTATCAGATCACAGCTCTTATTGATCAAGCTGCAGAAATCCGTACTCGCCGCAGTGATATTGCCACCTACATCTGTTGTAAAGCTGAAGGAATTCTCCACCACATCGCTTTCGCTCTCATTATGGCTTGAATTAGCCCCCAAAACATCTGCCCCACCCTCTATGTTTCCACCTAGAAAGAAAACCATAGTGGAAAGAGAAACCACGAACATGGCTACGGCCGAGATGGCAATTTTCTTATTTTGGGAAAATTCAAGCATTTTTATTTGGATTTTTGTTATTATTGCATCATTGCCATAGTGTATTTTACAACAATAAGCAGTACGTGTCAAGAAAATAACCATGATTGGGGCAGACTGCCGCCAATTATAGCCTGTTCAATGTGTGAATTATCCCTCCAAGACGGTAGATTCTGGTACCACCGTTCTTGCTGAAATTTCTTTAATTTGAGTAATATCCAGGAAAGTATAGGTCCAGACCGTATAGGAGAAAATATCCACAATCCCGTTTAAGTATGCGGCAAGCACCAGGGTGACAATTCCAACAGCTCCCCCCACTATCAATCCTGTCACAGGTAAAGTAACCGTCGCCAAATATCCGGTAATCAACACGATCAAAGCCGGAATAAGGAAAACCATAATAACCTGAATGACAATTCTAAGACCGATAATTATCATCAAGATGCTAATCAAAAAAGTATGTTTCCAATTCATGATGACCAGTTTGGCGCTTTTCTTCATCGACGTAAAAACCGGCTCATGATCAATAACGATATAAAAATCGGCATAGGTAAAAAGCAGAGTTAAAATAAAACCTAAAACGATGAGAATGATAAATATCGGTAACAAAATTTTGAAAATACCCGGTTGGAGATTACGCAGGGCGAAGAACATTTCGGTCAAAATCGAAAAGAAAGCAAAAGCTTTTATCAATATATGATATTCCAACAATGGAAGAAAAGACATCATGCCATATTTAAGCCCTGTTCCTACGCCGGCTTTTTGACCATTTTTATTCCTGGCAATGGTCTGAATGGCCCCGGCTTTAGCCAATGTCGGGTATAAAAAATATGAAACTGCGAAAATAGCTGTAAGAACAATCATCGGCACTGTCCAGGACAGGTGAGTTTTTGCAAAATCCACTATGAAACCCACCACTTCACCCAAAAAACTATGCTCATCTTTTGTGAAAAGATAGGAGTTTTTAAAGGCAAAGAATTGATAGGCCAGATAGCCAACCCCGACAGTGGTTGTGAGTAGCGAAGATACAAATCCAAACCAAATAATCAGCTTTTTATTTGACTGGGTATATTTCCAGGATTCCACTATTATTTGTCGATAATGCATACTTAAAGGATTGTAACCCCGACCAAATCAAAGTCAACACGGAGCACCCTCTTTGATCCAGAAATTACTAAAAAGTAAGTTTGCCCTTGCCAAAAACTAGTATTATTAGTATTATTTTCATTGCGAAAATTTTTTTTCCCAAAACATATGAAACGAGACAAAAAGAAGAAGATTATGTCGAAACACGGTGTCCACGATAAGGATACCGGTTCATCACAGGTTCAGGTGGCTGTTTTGACAGAAAGAATTAATGAACTTTCTGAGCATCTGGAAATTCATCCAAAAGATGATCATTCCCGTCGCGGCCTTTTGGGTTTGGTTGGTAAACGCCGCAAGCACTTGAACTACCTGCGCTTACACCAGAAAGATGACTATGAGAAATTATTGAAGGATTTGAAACTTAGGAAATAAGCCATGCGCGAAGCGCATTGGCATTGGCCTGGACATTGGCCTGCACATTATAATCGATCTTTAAAATTCACATAAACCCCTTGGAATCTGCGTCTTAAGTAGCAGGGTTAAGCAGACACGAGCGAAAGCGAGTGTGCATTATTTACTCTTTGCCTGTTTAACCTTGTCACTTAGATCTGTTTCATAGGGGAGGGCGCTTGTGTCCGACACCTACCTGGCGCCCAAATTCGTATTCCCTAATCTTTTTTACAATGGAACACAAAGAAGTAAAAATGGACCTCGCCGGTCGCGAGTTCCGTATCAGGAATTATCCTGTTTCCAGTTATGCCAATGGCTTTGCCTTGGTATCTCTTGGCGATACCATCGTCATGGGTAACGCATCTATGAGCCCAAAAGGCAAGGCAGGTGCTGATTTTTTTCCCATGTCCGTAGACTATGAAGAAAATATGTACGCCGCCGGCAAGATCAAAGGCAGCCGTTTTGTTAAGCGTGAAGGTAGACCATCCGAGAATGCTATTATGATTTCTCGTTTGATCGACCGCCCGATCAGACCACTTTTCCCAAAGAACACTACCAACGAAGTTCAAATTATTTGTAGCGCGCTTTCCGCCGACCTCGAAGTCGATCCCGCCACTACAGCTATCAATGCCGCCTCCGCCGCTTTAATGGTGAGCGGACTTCCTTTTGCCGGACCCATTGGCGCTGTCCGTATGGGCTGCGTAAATGGAGAATTAATTGTGAATCCCACTTACGCTCAGTGCGAAGAGGGAACTATGAATTTGGTAGTTGTTGGAACTCAGGATGCTATCACTATGGTGGAAGCGGCTATGAAAGAAGTAACTGAGGAAGTTGTTGTACAAGCTCTCGAATTGGCCCACACACATATCAAACAAATTTGTGATCTTCAGCTTGAATACGCGAAGAAATTCGAAGTGCAAAAGATCGAAGCCTCAGTAGCTTCTTTCAATGAAGAAGCCGTAAATGCCCTGAAGGATTTTGTTACCGAAGACATGTTGAACGTCGGCGGTAAGACAAAAATGGATGTTAAAGAACAAATTCACGCCATCGAAGCTAAAATTTTTGAAAAATTTGCTGCTGACAGAGCGAGCGGCAGCGAGCTCAATTCCGAAAAATCTTGTGAACAAAAATTTTCAGAAAGTGAATTATCCGGCATTCTCAACAAAATGCTCGAAAAGCACATGAGAAAAAATATTCTCGAAAAAGGCACTCGTCTGGACGGTCGTAAATTAAATGAAATTCGTCCGATCAGTATCGAGCTCGATGTCCTGCCACGCACTCACGGTTCCGCCATTTTTCAAAGAGGGGAGACTATGGCTCTAACTATCACCACACTTGGTGGTCCCGGCGACGCGCAAATTGTGGACACGATGGAAAGAGATGTTACTAAACGTTATTTCCATCACTATCATTTTCCACCTTTTGCCACCGGCGATATCAAACCACAGCGTGGTCCCGGTCGTCGTGAGATAGGACATGGTGATCTCGGCGAGAGAGCGCTGATCCCAATGCTTCCAACTGCTGCGGAATTTCCCTATACCATGTGGCTAGTTTCTGAAGTTACCAGATGTAATGGTTCCAGTTCTATGGCTTCAGTTTGTGGTTCCAGCTTGTCACTTATGTGCGCGGGCGTGCCGCTAAAGAAACCGGTAGCCGGTATTGCTATGGGTCTGGTTTCCAATGCCGAAACAGGCGACTACAAGATACTGAGCGACATTCAGGGTATGGAAGATTTTGCCGGAGATATGGATTTCAAAGTGGCCGGTACCAAAGACGGTATCACCGCTCTGCAGATGGATATTAAGATCAAAGGACTTTCTCTAGACTTGATGCGTAAGGCTTTGGCTCAGGCTCACGAAGGCCGTGCATTCATTCTTGACAGTATGAACGCTGTCTTGCCTGAGGCTCGTAAGAAACTCTCACAATACGCTCCATTGATTATGAATATTACCATCGATCCGGAATTGATCCGCGTGGTGATCGGCAAAGGCGGCGAAACCATTCAAAAAATTACTAAAGAATGTGGTGTGGAAATGGATATTGCCGATGAGGGAATTGTTACAATTACTGCTCCGGATCAGGCGTCCGGCGAAAAAGCAATTGAATGGGTGAAAAAGCTTACCTACATGCCAAAAGTAGGGGATGTGTTTGAAGGTACCGTAGTGAAAATTATGGAATTCGGCGCTTTCGTGGAAATGACTCCGGGCAAAGATGGTTTGGTACACATTTCCGAATTGGACAACAAACGTGTAAACAAAGTCGAAGATGTGGTGAAGATGGGTGATAAAGTAAAAGTAAAATTGATGAAAATCGACGATCAGGGCAGGTATAATTTGTCCCGCAAGGTGTTAATGACGGGCAGTTCAAGCACTGCACCTGGCAACTCCGGCACTTCACATAGCCCATCAGCAGGCCTAAGCGGCCAAAGCCAAGGCGGAGTGCCGCTTGGTCTAAGCGGCCAGTCTTCCGCAGCTTTTGCCAAACAGGAGCAAGGTGGCAAGACAGACGAAGGCAAAGGCGGCCACGGGCCACTCGTAGAAGGCACGAAACACGTACGCAAAGTAAATGGGGACTAACAGAGCACGAAGTGCTCAAGTTCCTAAATAAAATGACGTTGACCATTGAGGCCTAGATAACTATATTGTCCTAGCTTGTTTTAAAAATCTCATCCAGCCGGCGGGTATCGTATAGCGGCTATTATGGAACCTTGCCAAGGTTCAGATACGGGTTCGACTCCCGTTACCCGCTCCATTTAGTATAAAGCTCATTTAGAGTTGATTCTTGTGGCTTTCCGTAGCACCTTGCCTCCAGTTCGCTCCTTTCCTCAATGAGTCTTGCTTCTGGTAGATCATTTTTAAACACGATATACCCTTCTTTGCCTTGTATATGCAATTTTCCATTACTCAAAGTTAAGTTCGCTCCAATTTTCGCAAGAATACATTTCTTTTTTTGAACATCTTGAGTTTCTTCAAATTCTCTTTGAGCATTATAGGCAACATCAAAGACCTCTTGAATAATATCCATCCATTTATCAGCTCTAAGGTTTATTTGGTTTGTGGAATTCAAGAAACGATCTCTTTCTGCAGTCAGTTCATTCTTTCTTTTTTTAAAATCTTCATCGCTCAATAAGCTTCCATCACTGTTTGAAGGAGATATTTTTAGATCAAGAAGATTGTCTAATTTTTTTTGACAGTCATCATGAGCTCGTCTTAAAGAAGCCAGCTCTGCACTCCTGTCATCTTTTTCACTTAACTGAACGGTTTTAGCATTCTTTACAGCCCATTTATGGAAGGCATCCGAAATCTTAATGCTTTTCAAATACTCAATAGCCTGATTTTTTAGATCCTCTACCTTAATTACCGGATCAATACATTTTTCACCTTTTTTGCCACGACTGCATCTAGGGACATGCTGAAAAAGCCCACATTTGCTTTGGAGGGATGATTTTTTGGGAATTTTTTTGTGTTTTTGTACTTTTTGAGCTCATTTGTGAGCTCTTTTTTTGTTGATTTTCAGTTCTTTTTGCCGCCAGTCATGATAC
>CAYZOB010000013.1:0-5162 GCA_964480115.1 uncultured Candidatus Peribacteria bacterium | reverse complement strand
TTAAACGTTGGGGAGGTGGTCATACCGAAAGCCATGGAACTTTTAGCTCAGGCACAGGTGGCAACCAAGGCCGTCAAGCCTGTAATTGCAAAAGTTTTTGGTATTAAGCGGGATGTGTAAAAAATTGCTTTTTCCAAAATTGCGCCATTCAGTATATTCAAGAATCTCCATTAATTCCCTAGCCTCCCAATATTCTACGCCATTCTCATCTACTTTTTTAATCTCCTCAAAACTTTTATTTGGAGATTTCGGAATTAAATTATCATCCATATTTTTAAGGTTAATTTTTACAACTCAATTGTAGGTGAGCATACACTCACCGTCAAGATCGCGCCCACAGATCATATTGCCCAAATCTAAAATTTGCTTCCTGGTCATCACCCGAACATCTTGAAAAAAAACCTGAAATAAAATAGACTGCCCTCACGAAAACGTGGGGCTGTAGTTTAGCGGTAAAACGGCGCTATGGCATAGCGTAGTTGGGAGTTCGACTCTCCCCAGCTCCACCAAAAAATTCGCAAAGTTTGCAAAATTTTCATCGGTAGATTACTCTAGAAACCAAGGCAAACTAAAGTTTTTTCATGAAATATGTCTGGCTTTGGGCACTCTACGATTTTGCAAATTCCCTAGCTTTCGTTAACGTTTCTTTTTATTTTGTACTTTGGCTTGTCCAGGATCATAACATTTCTGACATTTGGGTAAGCATACCGGTGGCTTTTGCAACCATAATTTTACTTTTCACACTTCCCGCTTTCGGCGCGTTATCCGATCGACTACAAAAGCGCATGCCTTTTTTAAGAATATTTACCCTGTTATCTATCGTCTCACTTTTTTTGCTTGGTCTGGTTGCCATCAAAAGTCCAACATTCACTTCATTTACTCTGTTTGTAGTCGTTGCCCTTTATTTTTTATTTCAGTATTTCTACCAAGCCAGCTTGGCTTTCTACAGCTCATTTATTCACGACTTGGCGATTGGAAGAACAAAAGAAAAATTATCTGGTTTAGGCATGGCTGCGGGACAGCTTGGTAATATTGTCGGTTTGTTACTGGTTTTACCAATTGCTCAAGGAAAATTTGAATTATTCGGAGCCACTGGTCGGGGAGGAACCTTCTTAATCGCCTCGCTTCTTTTTCTTATTTTTTCATTACCGGTTTTGTTGTTTTTGAAAGATCGACCACAATACGCATCACAAATGACAACTGAAGAAAACAAGGCAAGTCTTGGCAAATCGTTTAGAGAAACATTACTAACATTGCGTCGCATCAAGGAATCTCCAGGAGTTCTCACCTATCTTATAGTTTACTACTTATTTGCGGATGCAATTTTAACTCTTCAACTTTTCTTTTCACTTTATCTTGAAAAAGTTGCCGGGCTCAGCGATAAACAAAAAACAATATCACTTGTCACCGGTTTGCTGTTTGCGGTTATAGGCGCTCTATTAAGCCCCACAATGTCTCGGCTTTTAAAAGGTACGCGACATGCGATAGCAACATTCATAGGTCTGTGGGCAATACTTCTTGCTATTTTTGCTTTTACCACCAATCAGAGCCTATTTATAGCGATGGTCGTTCTCAACGGTTTTGCTTTCGGTGCGCTATTTGCCCTGTCACGTGCTTTTTATTCTCATATTATCCCACCAGAACGGCAAGGAGAATTTTTTGGAATTTATGTCTTATTTGAGCGATTTGCTTCTGTCCTAGGCCCTCTTGTTTGGAGCGGCACAATTCTAGCCTTCGCTTCGTTTGGAGAAGTAACAAAATACCGCTTTGCCATGTTATCTCTGACGATCCTTGTGGCCATAAGCTTCATTGTCTTCCGTTTCGTCAAAGAACCAAACAATCAAAAGAGATATTTTTCAAATAAGACTCGTGTCTGACCATCCCCATACTGATCAGGTAGTTTTTTTACAATTTTGTAACCAAGCGATTGATAAAACTTGATTGCACCCGCATTATTTTCATGAGTAGAAAGAACACTTTTTGATTTTCCCTTAATTAAATTAAAATAAAATTCCATCATTTTTTTGCCATATCCTTGATTTTGGAAATCAGGGTGAACAACTATAATCAAAAGCTCATTCTCATTACTGAAAAGATCATAATGCCCAAAAAAGCCCACCAAATTACTGTTTGCGTCATTACAAATATAAATTTCACACGGATACTTTATCGAAAGATCGTTAACGAAATCTTCAATTGAAGAAAATTGATAAAGCTTTGGATTTTTCAACATCGCAGATTTTGTAAGATCAAAAAGCTCAGTTTTACACAAACCAATGTCAGCTTTATGATGACCAGGAGTTTTTGGTAGAGCGGACATAGATAAAAATTTTACTTCCTCCCCTTCTTAAACCTGCTCTCAATCGCTGATTCGATGTAGGGCTTCACCTTTTCAATGATGTAATCCATGGCTTTCAGCGGACCCATGATCGTATCATGAATTCTGTCCATCAATTCTTTCGAATCCTGCGTCATTTTGCTCACATCGCGCATCACCAGAATCGAGTAAAAAATCAAAATCGACAAAAAAATCACGAGCACGATAAAACCAATAGCCAGAGCCATATTGAGAATGTCGCCTGAGGTTGCAAACATAGAATTAGGAAAAGAATTAATAAGCACACTCAGAATAAGCGATTTACCTTTATAAGGGAAGAGAAAAAAGTTATAATTAAAATGTTCAAAATAATATAAACTGTAATGTTAACAAAAATCATTTTCAACCAAGATGAAAAAACAGAAGATTATTACAAAACACTGTAACAGAACCTCGGATTCTGGAATGATCCGGCAGACGATAACATATTTATATTAACTTTCTAATAATTTCATTTACCATCTGCGGATTGGCCTGACCCTGCATCTCCTTCATGACCATACCCACCATAAACCCAATCGCCTTGTCTTTACCAGCTTTAATGTCGGCCACCGGACCCGGATTGGCCGCGATTACCTTCCGGCAAGCGGCTTCAATCGCGCCCGAATCACTCACCTGCTTGAGTCCCTTATCCTGTACAATCTGACTGGGAGATTTTCCCGTTTCATACATTTCATCAAAAACTTCAATTTTCGCGACATTATTGGAAATTTCACCTTTGTTTACCAGATTAATCAGCTCAGCCATCATCACTGCAGTCACCTTTTGCTGATCTACGGATATTAATTCCTCCTTCAAATGCTTCATCAAAATAGTATTGATAAAAGAAACCGCTTTTTTCGCATCATTGCACTTATTTACAACTTCCTCAAAATACTGCGCAAGCCTCAAATCATCAGACAAAATTCGCGCATCATCATCAAGTAAACCCAATTCATCGACGTAGCGTTTTCGTTTAACATTAGGCAATTCCGGTAATTCGGCTTTAAACTTTGCCACCATTTTTTTATCAATTTTTAGCGGCGGAATATCCGGCTCCGGGAAATAACGATAATCATCGCTTTCCTCCTTCTCACGCATAAAAAAAGTCTCAGCCTTTTCATCATTCCAGCCAACAGTAATTGGACTTTTCATTGAACCTTTTTCCAGCCATTCTTCCGTCTGTCTGACAATTTCGTATTCAATAGCCGATTCCAAAGATTTAAAAGAATTCAAGTTCTTAATCTCCGCACGAGGATACAATTTATCCTCTCCTACAGGCCTGATTGAAACGCTCGCATCAAAACGCATCATCCCCTTCTCCATATCCGCCTCACTACTATCAACGTATCTCACAATCTTCTGAATCTCCCGCGCGTAAGCCGCAGCTTCCGCAGCATTATGCATATCCGGCTCGGAAACAATTTCCATCAGCGGTGTTCCCGCACGATTGAAATCCACCAACGAACCATTCCTCACATGAGTCAGCTTTCCCGCATCATCTTCAAGATGTAGACGAGTCACGCGAACCTTTATAGACCTGGTTTTATTATCAGCCACCGGCACTTCGACATTCACCCATCCTTTAAGAGAAAGCGGCTGATCAAACTGGGAAATCTGAAAACCCTTTGGATTATCAGGATAAAAATAATTTTTACGATCAAACTTACAAAATTCCGGAATATCGCAATTCAGAGCCAGCGCAGCCATAATTCCTTTGGAAACAGCGGTCTCATTCACCACCGGTAACTGTCCGGGAAAACCCATACACACGGGACAAGTATTGATATTTGGCTCTTTATCAAAAGAGTCATTATCACAACGACAAAACATCTTTGTCTTAGTTGAGATTTGGGCGTGAATTTCCAGTCCTATAACAGCTTCAAATTCCATAAAGTTAGATCAAAATCGTAAAAATGATAACAAAAATTTGAATTACAGTACATATAAAACCGTTAGAAGGGTGTGTTCATTTTGCTTACGCAAACTTTTTTGCTATAGCGCCAATTCTAAATTTATGTCATTATCCATCACCCCAATTCAAAAAGTTCGCATAAACAGGAGTTAGGCGAAATTTATCTCTATTTTTAACTCATAAAATATGACTCAAACACCAAAAGAAGAATTGGAGACACTACTTGATTCACCGCTTACCTTCGCAGAGCAACAACTCCAAAAACATGGTGAATTTTTCCCTTTTGGGGCTGTCATGCTCACAAATGGTGAAGTACAAATGCTCTCAACTTACGATGGAGACGAACATCCTGAATCACAAAAAGTTATTGATGATACAGAACAAGCATTTATTCGAGGGGCAAAAAATAATGAGTACAAAGCAACAGCACTTGCTTACATGGTGGCAGTTCGCAATCCTAAAACTGGAGAAAATGAAGATGCTATTTGTGTTAATCTAGATCATTTTGATGATTATTCTGTAAAAGTAATTTATTCCTACACGATAAGTAAAAAAATTCTAGGGGGAAACTCGGTACAATTTTTTGCCCCAACAACCTCAAAAGGCGAAGGTAAAATTTTCGAAAAAAAATAGAGATAAACTATCGCCTAACAGCGCGTTAGCGGTTCGCTGAGGCTCACCCAAGTTTTACCTTGGTAAGCGCACTTCGTGCTATATTTTACCAAGGTAAAACTTCGCCAACGCGCGAACGCACTAGTGTTGCGTTAAAAAACATCTAAGGGAAGCCGTTCTTGGCAATTGCATTCATCATTTCGTAATGCTGTATCACTCAAAAGGCTTGTTAAAGCCGTTTTCTCGAATTGAGATACCGACAAAATCTGTAGAATTTCG
>CAYZOB010000012.1:0-14657 GCA_964480115.1 uncultured Candidatus Peribacteria bacterium | reverse complement strand
TAAAATGGACTCGGCAGGGCGAAACAATTGACTGTGGATATGGATTCGCCCTGCCTCGGCTGTATTCCCGCCCGCGGGAGGGGTCTGGGGAGGAATGCGGGCGGGTTTCGGACTGGGGGTTTTGAATTTCAAAAATTCGCCGCCGGATTTCGTACCAATGAAATTGGCACGCCGCTCACTTTTTATTATTGTTGATAATATAAACTCAAGCCCGTTTCGCGAAGCAACTCTATCATTTTGTTATTGTCTTTCAGATCAATGGCTGTTAAAACTGTTTCCAGCTTGTTTTCACTATAGAGCGTTTTACTTTTGTCGTAATCAACAAAAAGTATATATCTTCCGCTTGATGATAATTCAACAGCGTTAAAGTCTAACCACAATCCGCTTTCATCTTGAGTTGTATCTGTATATTTTAGAGATATTTCTCCATTTTCTAAATTTAATGTAAATATTTGTTTATCAGTTTCTAATATAAGTTTTTCTTCATCAGCTGCCCATGCCACGGATTCAATCCTACTTCCCATATATGTTTTATCATTCATTGAAGATATATTGTACTTTTTAAGTGGTGCGGAAAGATTATTATTTTCATAAAGCAACAAATCCCATTTATTATTGTTCGTTTCCACCATAACAAATCTATTCAGAGACGGACTGAATGCTCCTGCAGGAACTCCTGCACGTTTTTCTTTTTCGTCTAATGAATTATATCCCGTTGTTCGTTGAAGCGACTTATCATTAAAGTTAAAAACATAAACCGGTGAAGCATTACCAATTCCTTCGCCACTTAAGTGTCCGTAAAGAAGATTTTTTACCGAATCCCACCGATACCACCATAACATCCCGTTCTCAAACCATTTATTAGTTTCACCTGTTGCTTTATATGCCAAGGCCAAAAAATCTGTTGCAGAACATTTTTGCGCTACCATATCGCATAAAAATTCATCGGCTTTTAGAGCGGGAATTGAACCGTCAAATTCACTTGGCTTTTCAGTTTCATCAAAAGTAGTGAAAACCACCATGGCCTTTGTCTTGTCTTGAGACAAAAGAGTTCTAGTCATAGAAACGCTAGTTTGTTTGTTTTTTACTTCTTTTGGCAAACCGACAAATTTAATAATGCTTTCTGCCGGACTTAAGTAAGATTTCAATTCTTTTGTTGAAACATTGATTTCGTAAGTCCCACCATTTTTACTAACTAAAATTACATCCGAAACTTGTATATCCTGTTGCACATTATTATTTCTAGCATTAGGTGTAACAAAAAAATAAACTCCAGCCCGGACAACTGCTGCTGTAGCTAATATACTGGCAACTACAAAAAAAATGATTTTACTTTTATTGTTTTGAGGAAGAATTGGCTGCTGCTGTCGTGGTTGAGTTTTCTGTTCCATATAATTTGCTGCGATTTTTTCGACAAAGTTAGCTCTGGTGCCCAGGAGAGGACTTGAACCTCCACGAGATTGCTCCCGCTACCACCTCAAGGTAGTGCGTCTACCGTTTCGCCACCTGGGCATGTGATCTTATTTGTCCTTATTATTCTTCAATTTCACCTTCAACTCAATTACCTTTCCATTTCTCCAAGCCTTAATCGTTACCATGTCCCCAGGATTATAGGTTCTAATTATTTTATGTAAAGGGTTTTGCAAAGTAACGTTCGACCCATTCACATTCAAAATCACATCCTCATTCTTCAAACCCGCTTTATCAGCTGCACCTCCGGGTTCAACTGCAGACACAAAAGCCCCATTATCCAGAGATGTACTAATAACTTGAGCCTGAATTTTATTCAACATAACAAAATTTACCCCCAAAACAGGTTTCACAATTTCACCATTCTTCTTCACGCCCTCTATAATCGCCTTTAAATCATTGATCGGTATGGCAAATCCAATATTATTAGCAGATTCCTGCACGGCCACATTCATAGCAATCACCTCACCGGCCAAATTTATCAAAGGACCGCCACTATTACCAAGGTTTATCGCCGCATCAGTCTGAACCAATCCTGATAAGTTTTTAGCTCCACCAAAATCATTGTAAGCTACCACATCGCGACCTTTACCACTTATAATCCCGGATGTCACCGTATTGCCATACAAAGCCAAGGCATTACCAATAGCCACCACCCTCTGACCGATTACCAGCTTATCCGAATCCCCCAAAGTCACTACCGGAAATTCCACCACCCCATCATTTTCAATTTTCATCACCGCCACATCATCAAAAGGATCTTCGCTCAAAAATTTAGCCAAATATTGATTTCCATCATTCAAAATCACTTTATAATTAGCCTTTTTATTCAAAATCACATGTTTATTGGTAAAAACCAAACCACCGGCATCCACTATAAAACCAGTACCTCCATACACCTCATCCTTAGCCGGAATTTCTAAAGATTTCGGATCCAGCGAATCGGAAGTCATAATGGAAACAACAGCCGGATCGACCTTTGCTATCGCCTCAATAATTTCAGAATCTTCGACATAAACATGATCCTCAATAATTTTGTCATTTTGAATATTTGTACTCGGCGCAAAAACTATTTCTTTCACAATTCCACCGGCCATGCCAGATCCAAAAGCCAAAAGTATAAATATTGCGACACTTTTTAAGGAAATTTCCATTTACAGACAATTTACAGAAGATTAATCATATCCGCAAATTTTTTCTATTCTCTTGCACTCCAGAATGAAATTCCCCATAATGCCTCGGGCTTTATCCTTTAAAACTCAAAATACATGAGTGCTATCCAATCACAGGATCCGCAGATTTTCGACTTGATAGAACATGAGAAAAAGAGGCAAAGAGAGGGTATCGAATTGATTCCTTCAGAGAATTACACTTCACCGGCAGTAATGGAAGCTTGCGGCAGCATTTTGACTAATAAATATTCCGAAGGTTATCCTGGAAAACGGTATTATGGAGGCCAGGAAAATATTGATCAAATTGAGAACCTGGCCATAGAACGTGCCAAACAACTTTTCGGTGCAGAACATGTGAATGTACAGCCATATTCCGGTTCTCCTGCCAATACGGCCATTTATTTTGCTCTTTTGAATTTTGGCGACACCGTAATGGGGCTGAAACTGGATCACGGCGGACATATTACCCATGGCTTACCGATAGCCTTTTCAGGCAAGGCTTACAATTTCGTTCAATATGAGGTGAATAAAGAAACCGGCCGCATCGACATGGAAACCGTGAGAAAACTCGCGCTCGAACACAAACCAAAAATGATCGTCGCCGGTTTCACCGCTTACCCGCGTGATATCGAATGGAAAAAATTCAAAGAAATCGCCGATGAAGTCGGTGCGCTTACCATGGCGGATATTTCGCATACTGCAGGCCTTATTGCCGGCGGAGTGTTGGAATCTCCGATACCATATTTCGATGTGGTAATGAGCACCACTCACAAAACCCTCAGAGGCCCGCGCGGAGCCATCATTATGTGTAAAGAAAAATTCGCCAAAGATATCAATCGGGCAGTATTCCCCGGTCTGCAAGGTGGTCCACATGACCATATCATCGCCGGCAAAGCTATTGCTTTTGCGGAAGCTCTCAAACCGGAATTTAAAGTATATGCCAAGCAGATTCAAACTAATGCTCGTCATCTAGCGGAAGCCATGAAAGCCAAAGGCTTCAAACTGGTTTCCGACGGTACGGACACTCATCTGATTCTCGCCGACCTGACAAATAAAAACGTCCCGGGCAAACAAGCTCAAGCCGTGCTCGACACCGTTGGCATCACTTTGAATAAAAACACCGTCCCCTTCGATCCACGCTCGCCAATGGATCCTTCCGGCATCCGCCTGGGCACGCCTGCGGTCACCACGCGCGGTATGAAGGAAGCGGAAATGGATAAAATCGCCGACTGGCTGGATCGCGTAATTTCGAATATCGACGACATCGCCCTCCACGCAAAAATTAAGGAGGAAGTGAAAGAGATGTGCTTGAAGTTTCCGGTGCCGGGGATTAAAGTACAAACGTTTTAAAAATTTTAATTAACAACCACAACTATGAAGAAAATTTTTAGTTCCTTAATAACAATGGTGCTCCTCGCAGCATTTCTACCAACATCAACAGTATCAGCAGCTAATGCCTGTGAAGGAGATTTATCAAATCCAAAAAGCATTCAAAATCTAAAAAAAGAATTAAACAAAACCTACAACGAGAACAGCGCTAAGAAATCAAGAAAATATCAAGTAAAATATCCTGCATCATTTTCACTGGAAAAAGTAGATGGTGAACAAGATGGCACGTTCATTGGAAGCATTATGATCATTGGAAAATCTGATCTACAAGGCCTACCAATAGTAAGCATCAATCCATCAGGCGAAGGACAATATTATATGCCACCAGAAGATAGCAAAATAGTAAACTTGAAAATCAACGGCAAAAAAGCTAAATGGACATCCTGGTGGGTTCATATAGGCGACGAAGGATGCTTCGAACAAGGAGAAATTAGATTGGATAAAACCCCAAAAGGTTGGACTAAAAAAGTACCCGATAGTGACCCAGAACTTGTAATAAGCGGAGGATATATAAACTATGCTGCAAAATCAGCAGACATTGAAATTGTGAAAAATATCATCAATAGCATCAAGGTGAATTAAGCATCTCGAATATTTCCCTTATTCTTAATCAAAGCCGCCATAGCCTTATAACCACTGGAAGTAAAATGCAGACCATCAGTAGATAAAGGATATTTTTGCTGATCAAGTGTTTCAGTATAAAGGTCAATAACTTTCACCTTGCTACCAGCCCTACTTTTAATAAATTCATTTACTTTCTCTACCTTAAATTTCAAAATAGCCAAAGCCAAGGCCTGATTGTTGCTACCGCTGGTTTTTCTCAATAAACCCAACTCATCGGCCGTAACAGATGACTGGAGATCATTAAAATATTTATCACCATGAACATTTTTCCAACCATTAAGCCTTTTTGAAAGATCAGAATACGGAATAGTGTTTAGCACCACATCCAACCCTTTTGAAGTTAGCAATGTTTCCATTTCAAATATACGACCAATGATGGCAGTAATCGCATCTTTTTTGCCACGACAATTCGTAATATCATTCGTTCCGAGAGTGATAACGACTCTTTTAAGCAAACCGCTTTTAATAGCTGATGCGTTCTCCTGCAAAAATCTTTTAAGAACAGGAAGTCTACTATTTGTCGAAGAAGCGCCTTTATACAGGTTAATACAACCATTGAGCATTCCCGCTTGAGCCATTCCCACAGTCAAAGAATCACCCACAAAGACCGTTTCAGAAGTTTTTACAGTAGGAAGATCAACATGCTTATCAACTACCTCAGGTTTTTTTGGCTCTATAGCAACAGGCTTATAGGTATTTTCAACGGTACCATCGTCTATAACAACCGCCCTTTCCACTCCCGATTTTTCGCTAACAAAATGACCTTCATAAGCCCTTTGCGTATAAGGTCCAAACTTACCATCACAACCCCCCCAATTATCCACTTCGGGAAAACCAAGGAACTTTTGCAACTGGAACACCCCCAAAGCCAAATTTTTATCATCAGTTGGATCAATGTTAAATTTAAAAGGTTCTCCATTTAGTTTTTCGACTAAATCAGCAAGAGTTGGATTCTTATCTGCCAAGAAATTTCTAGTAAACATCGCTCTTTTAGCAGCAGTTTGCTCAATTCTATCGCTCAAATCATCGCTCGCTTCATCATTTTTATTTTCTAATGCATCATCCATATATAAATTTAAATTCTTTTAATTACCATAATCGTTATATCATCCATCTGCTTATATCCTGCTGCAAAGTCCTTTACATCAGCCAAAATCGCCCTCTTCACGGCATCAGCATCTCCAAGCACGGCAAATTTTTCCATCGCCGCCTTCAATCTCTCCGATCCATATGATTCCTTATCATTTTTCCAGCATTCCGGAATTCCATCACTATAAATCACCAAATAATCACCAACCTGAAAATCTATATCCACCACATTTATATGCTTGGAAATATCTTCCATCATACCCAAGGCAATACCACCGGAAGCCTTATATTCAGCCAGCTTTTCATTAACCTTGTAATGCAAAATTTGTTCATGGCCGGCACTGGCATAACTAAATTTCTTCCTCACACTATCCCATTGCATCAAACATAAAGTCATAAACATTGTAGGCAAAGTCTTCACCTTGAGCACTCGATTCACTTCCAGTAAAATCTCCTTCAAATTGCCTAAAGTGGCATAACCATAGAGCAGAGCGTTGGAAATAGAACTGATAATTCCCGCCGGCACCCCATGTCCGGTCACGTCGCCAAGATACATAATCAGGCGATTTTCCACCTTCAAAAAATCATAAATATCACCACCAACTTCTTCCGCCGGCACAAGATCGGCAGCAATTTGTAAACCCTCAATCTTCGGAATTTCATCATCGTCAGGCACCAACTGATCCTGAATTTTAGCAGCCACTTGCAATTCTTGCACTATGCGATCCTTATAAATTTTAACCTCAATACTCTTCTCCAAATCCGCGGCCATTTGATTAAAAGATGACCCCAGAAAACTCATTTCATCATGAGTGGTAATATTAACCCTTGCCGTAAAATCACCCTTATCAAGCTTATCCGCGCCCTCCACCAACTGAGCAATCGGTTTCGTCACCTGCCTGGAAAGTACAAACGACAAAATCATCCCCAGCATAATTCCAAAAAGCGCCAAATACATCATTCGCATGCGCATTCTTTCAATACGTTCATCAAGATTTTTATAATCAAGATTATACTGAATCGCATATTTATCACTACCTGGCACAATCAGATATTTCAGCAAAGGTCCGGATTCTATAGCCCCTACCGGCTTTTCATCTTTATCCACATAAACAAATTCATCGGCGTCATTTTGCTGCAAGAAGACTATCTTTCCATCTTCTCTCTGTATGGAAATATTTTTCGACTGCACTTGACTTAACAAAGCGGAATCACTGATTTTGCGTACAGAACCATTATATTTCTTATCAATATCAACTTCAGAGTCATATAAAAGCTCGCCCTTGTAGGACATAACTTTTATTGCTCCCACGTCAACATTTTGCTTAAACATTTTTGCCAATTCCCGATTGAAATAAACAAAGCCGTTTTGAGCCAAATAAAGATCATAGTTGTATGCCACTGTAGGTGCGGTCAATCTGGAAAAAGCCAGCATATTCAAATAAATATCCTGGGCAAATTCCTTTTTTTTCTCATTCACAAAAAGCGATGCCGCCACAACAAATATCACCACCATCAAGGTGGAAATTGCGATTATTAATTTGCTGCGAATCGTTATTTTCATTGTTCAATAATTAATTCATCGAAATAAATAAAACCGTCAATTCTTGGAATTAAACTGATCTTATCGTTAAAAGCGAACAGAGTTTGATATTCGAAAAGCGGAATCCCGATAACATCTTCCTCAACGATAATTTTCATGGCTTTTTGCAGCTGAATCAAGCGCTTCACTTGATCCATTTCCATTTTACTGGCCACTATTAAACTATCGACTTGCGGATTTTCATATTTTACAATATTGAAGTCACCCTTACTGTAAGGAATCATTCCGAAAAAATCATCCGCGTCACCCAGGTCCGCCCGATAACCCAGGAAATAAAGATCAGCATTACCTTTCTGCATACTTTCCGATAATTTATCCATATACATATAAGAAATTACGGGGACAAGGCCAACTATGGTCATTTGCTTGCGTAAATATTCACCAAGAAACGAAAAATCTTTTGGAAAGTGAATTTGAATCAATTTACCTTTTAAACCATTTTTCTCAACAATTTTTTTCGCTTCCTCAAAATCATACTTATGCTGACCAATTTCCGGATTAAAACCAAAAACTCCCGTACTGACAAACTGAGTTACAGTCTGAGCATAACCACCAAGCAAATTAATCATGAAATTTTGATCTATTAACATGGAAACCAATTTACGATTGCTCTTTGCCTTAAAAAAATCAGACTTAGTATTGAAAAATATCGACTCAACCTGCAAACTCGGCATGCTTACAATTTCAAAATTTCTATCCGTCACGGCAGATACCGCATCATAAGGAACAAAGTCCAATAAATCAGCATCCCCATTCAAAAACATATTCACCCGATCTGATTTATTCGTGACATAAAGAATCTGCACCTCTGCAAATTTTGCTTTATTTCCCCAGTAATCCCCAAAGCGCTCCAAGGTCATAAGATTACCTTTTTCCCATGAACTCAAACGGTATGAACCTGTTCCAATCACCGGTAATTCCTTCATACCTCCATTTTCAGCCGGAAAAATAAAAACTCTGGACAATTTTTGCAATAAAAGCGGGTCAGGATCAATAGTTTCAATTTTGAAAACCAGATCATTAACAGCCTCTACCTTTTTAATTGATTTCAAACCGCCAAAAGACTTATTTCTTTCAATACTAACTAGAACATCTTGTACATCCAGACTCGATCCATCATGAAAACTTACACTTGGTCGCAAGCGAAACTCCCAAGTAACATCATCAATTAATCCCCAATCTACAGCCAAACCCGGCCTCACATTCAGATCTCTATCAGTCTTAACTAGCGGCTCGTAAATATTTATTACCCGCTTCCAAATTGCCGGATCACTAATCGCCGGCTCTAAGGAATCAGGCTCATCATAATAAATCACTTTCAACTGATCAATTGCAGATTTTTGACCGGAATCATCAGAAAAAACCCCGACCACCGACGCCACTAAATTATTAGTTTGCCGTTCAAAGAATAACTGCCCGGACACCCAGCTAAAAACCAGCAAAAACAGGCCATACACAGTACCAGACAAAATTTTTCCCATATTTTTATACAATTTTTATTTTTATTATTTTTAGGCTCGGCGATATCCCTATAGTATAACAAAAAACAGCGGTTTAAACAATTTACCACATTTGACACATTTACCTTATATTTTGCTCAAAGTTCCCCTCACTGACTCCACCAAGCTGGAATCCCCGATTTTCTCCGCCAAAACCAGCATGTTTTGATAAGTAGACTTTTTGTTTTTAGCTTCCTGAAGAGTTTTCACGCCGGACACCTGACTGACAAGTTGATTGTACTGCTTATGATAACAAGCCTTTTTCATTTTTTCATCGCCCAAACTGCTGAAAATTTCCAAAGCCGAATCAATACTGTCATGATTGAACAATTCCACTCCCTGATTAAATTTCACGTTTTTTTCTAATTCGCGATCACCGCTTTTGTCGGCATAAAACAAAGCTTTTCTGAAATCCTTCAGACCCATATAATAAATTGTCGCATTGCGATAAACAGCCAGCAACTGTTCCCTATCCCCCGCCTTTTCAAAATAGAATACCGCCGAATCGAATTTGTGGCTGTTTAAAGCCGCAACGGCAAGATTGTGGTAAGCAATGTTCAAATTTTTTGCCACCATCGTCTTCATACTACTGATAGCATAAGCTAACTGCGCGCTTTTCACGATCACCTCCGGCGTAATCACCTGAGCATCCTCACGAAAATCGCTCAAATCGAGCAAGTTCGTAGAAATAATTTCCGTCACCGGTAATACCTCACGATTTTCGGTATATTTCGCAAACTGACCATTGGTACATTCAATGTCAATTTCCCTAAAATGCAGACAAACATGCTCCGGCAAAAGCTTGATTTGCAGATCACTTAAAGAAAATTTTAAAGAGTAGAGGTAGATATAAAGCGTCACGATCTGGTTGCAATCTCCTTCCAATTTCTCTTTATTTGGATCCCTCAAAAGTTTCCCGAAACTGGCCGTAGAAATGTAGTGATAATATTTTTCCGGTTCGAGAAACATCATTATTTGATAAATATAAGCCAATTTCTGCTCATCACCATCCGGGAAGGTAAAATCCTGATTTTTGAAAAAAGTTCGCAAATCATCAATCTTCACTTCATGACCGGCACAAAATTCCTCCAATTTTTTAATAATCAGCTGCGTGTCAGCATACATCTGCCTGCGCATTTTCTTATCCAAATAAAAATATCCTTTGAATTTCTTCTCCAGCCACACATTCACAATCATGAGATTTTCTTGCATCAGAGCCAATAATTTGTCTTTTATTGAGCCAAGACTATCCGTCGATTTTATATTGCGAAAAAATTTATCAACCTTTTTTTCAAAAGGACTGACATATTGCGAGAAAAGCCCAAAAAAACACTTTAAAAATTTAATCATTACTTAAGATAAAAATCTATATTTTTCAAAAAATCTTCTATGGGAATAATTTCAACATTATTTTCAAAAAACTTGCGACTTCCCCCATAAAGAAGATAGCATTTGGCAAGCGGATACTCCTTCGAGAATGCTTTAAGTCCATGCAAATCCTTCGGATTTAACTTTGCAGTCCTTTTTACCTCTATTGCCTTAAGTCCATTTTCACCATATAAAACAAAGTCTACTTCAACCTGATCCGGAGTACGCCAATAGAAAATTTCATATCCCAAATCTAAATAACTATTTACAGCTTTTAATTCCTGAAAAACCAAAGTTTCAATTGCCGCACCATCTGTTTCTTCAGACAAATCGTATGGCCCTTTTGGCCTTATGGATCTATAAACCCCGGCATCAAAAAAATAAAATTTCGGATGAGCAACCACTTTTCGTTTCGCTTTTTTTGTAAAAATCTGGACTCTATGAGCGATCATTAAATCTTCAAGAATTGAAAAATAATTTTCCACCACTTTACGATTTATTGCACTATCCTGGGCTACTGCAGAAATATTCAAAACGCTACCTTGTGAAAAACTTGCCGCCTCCAAAAAACGTGAAAATGCCCCAAGATTTCTGGTCAATCCCTCATTCTGAACTTCTTCTCTTAAATAAGTCGTGATATAGGATTCTAAATATTTTTTTGGATCTTCCTCGGTAAAAGTTGCCGGAAGATTACCCCATTTTAATGAATGATTGATATTGAAATCATTTTTCAACTCCAGAGCAGTCAATGGATACATGTGATAAGTTAATGCCCTACCGGCCAGCAGATTTACCTCTTTTTGTTTCAATTTTCTAGCACTCGAACCGGTAAGGATAAACTTGAAATGATTTTCTTCTATAAGCCTATGAACTTCATGCAATAACAATGGAACTCTTTGAACTTCATCAATAATTACCCAATCTGCAAAAGCTTCAGGTATGAAATTTCTTAAACGATCGGGTCTGGCTAGAAGACTATTAAATAATTCAGCATCAAGAAGATCTATGTAAATAGCACTTTTAAAATTCGTTTTTAGCCAGGTAGTTTTGCCGGTACCGCGTGGCCCAAAGAGAAAAAAGCTCTTATTTGCCGGATATTTCATTATTCTGGAGTACATAACTCCATTTTACACCCATTTTTGGAGTTAGCAAGGGCAAAGAAACTTTCCAGAGATAAGCCAATCATAATATTTCCGATTTTTCTTATTGTAATGTTGCTTTATCAATCCGCTATAGCTTGAAACATTGTTATAATTGAGCCTTTCTTTGGTTCTCGAAAGACTTCTTTTATTCAAATTTCTGCCGGAAGGCCAGAATTTAATACCAAGGAAATGCAAACCTTGAGCCGTTTTGAGAATCTTGTCGCTCTTGGAATTCACGGTTAATTTGAGGATATTTTTGAGAAAATCAGTGGTTTGTGTGCGGAAAAATTTCAGTTTGTCTATATCATTTTCCACAATTATAAAATCATCGCCGTAGCGGAGATAAGCCTTTGCACGCAACTCATGTTTTACAAATCTATCCAATTCGTTCAAATAAATATTGGCGAAAATCTGGCTGGTGAGATTGCCGATTGGCATGCCAATTTTGGAGCCGCAAGCTGCACCGAAACTAAAGATTATTTCTTTCAACAAATTTAAAGTTGTACTATCTTTGATGCGAAATGATAAAATTTTAAGCAAAATTTCTTGGTCAACACTGTCAAAAAACTTTTTTACATCACATTTCCAAATATAGACGCTAGCGGCCTCCGGTGTGACCGCATGAGCTGTTGGCTGCAGAAAATTACGAGATGGCCGAATTGCAAAAAATGGCTTTGCGGTGTGTGTGTGTGTGTGTGTGTGTGTGTGTGTGTGTGTGTGTGTGTGTGTGTGTGTGTGTGTGCAACAGAGCGCTTCAGAAAGCAAGCAGTTCTTTCAATAGCTCCCAGCAATCCTTTTCCCTTGCGGCAAGACCAAGCATCATAAATAAAAGTTTTGTCGTAGATATTTTCCAGATAATCGTAAACCAAACGATGTACTACACGATCGCGGATGTGTGCTACCGAAATTTCACGGCGCTTATTGTCGTTTACTATAAATTTCCTGTAATTGCCGTGATGATAATTTCCCAAATTAAGGTCCTGAAAAAGTTCAAATAAATTTTTCTCGAGATGATATTGAAAACTATGCAGCTCATCAGTGGCTTTCTTGCCCTTCCTAAACTGCCTCCAACTTACCCAAATATTTCTTAAACTCAAATCTATGGATTCACTCCCAATCATAAATAAAACTTATGAAGCTTACAAAAATATTATAGACATAAATAACCAATTAAAAAAACGGATGCGCTATACTCTTGGTGTCAGTATTGAAAATTCCATAATGAGTTGCATGGAATATTTAATCATGGCTAAAAATGCACCCAAAACCATAAAATCTTCCTATTTGATCAGAGCTAGCAGCCAACTGGAAATTACAACCATAAAACTACGTCTGTTTTTGGAATTAAGATTGGCAAACGAAACCAGGATTTTCCAAACCCAAACAAAATTAGCCGAGATTGGCAGAATGCTCGGTGGCTGGCTGAAGGCAACACAAAGCACATAAACCCTCATCCCGCCGCGCACACCATTGTTAGTGTTCTGGTTATCTGCATTGTTCCTATCCGCGTTGAACTGCTTGTTGTTCATATTCCAGTTGAACGCAGGAACCGCGCCGGTATTTTTGACAGTGTTTGTCCGTAAAATTTTGTAGGCGCACCCACAAAACTTGCATTGGTTTGCTTTCTCATCCCGCCATGGCGGGATAAACACTGCTCAAACGTGAGAAATATATGTGCTTTTATCTGCTGCCAAGCTCCTTTTGATATGCAAAGCTTATTTGATGGCAAGAGACGTGAACGGTAGCCTTAGATCTAAGCCTGAGGCCTGTCCAGGTGTCTATTCACCGTTAGTTTGATAATAAACTTTTGGCCGAAAAAATTAAAGAAAAAATTTAAAGAATTACCAAAGTCCAAAGACTAAGCATTATTTTTTCTCACCCCGCCGCGCACACCAGAGTCAGTGTCCCGGTAACCTGCATTGCGCCTATCCGCGTAGAACCGCGCGTGGTGCATAATCCAGTAGAACGCAGGAACCGCGCCGGGCATTGACTCGTCCGGAATATATGTTTCAGAGGCTAGGGCCACTCTAGAATTACTTGTATCATCCCAATCATAACAATCCGGAATCCATCCTTGAGTATTCAAACAGTTGATAACGTAAGCTAGTGCTTGTTTTGCATCTTGTGCTCTTACTCCAGCAGGAAGTTGACCGGCTTTTATCAAGGCATGCCAGTCTTGAGCGCTCATAGTTTCTTGACCAACGTCTTTTGGCATAATAAGACTATCCCGTTCCAAACGTAGTACTCCACCTGTTGCTTTTTCAGTTCCTTTTAAGGCAGTTAACATTTCCACTTCAGATTGTCCTCCATGATTTTCCGGATCGATTTCCCTCGGATTATATACAACACCAGGCTGCTTGTAACGTTCCCATTGCCAGAGAATATTTTCAAGATCAATTTTATCTGCGCTCAAAACTCTTTTTTCAGGACCAACCAATAAAGTGTTTGGCTTTTTTCCACCGACCGTGCCATGGTAAGCCTTCGTAAGAGCTTCTTCTGCGAGTTTTAGATATGTCAAAGTTTCAGCATCTTCAGAAGCCACTGGCACGTCCTCTGGTGCCCACACTGGTCTGCTATAGCCTTTATCAAGCCCTTCGCCGGCTTCCATCATTTCAGTATCAGCTAAGGTAATTAATGACTTATAATCTCTATCAAAATCAGGCCTACAGTAACCACGAGCAATTCTTTCTTTCGAGAAAAGTCCAGCTGTTTCCCATGGCGCAAGACTGGCTTCGAAACTAGCTTTCAAGGCTTCAAGTTTTGCAGTATCTACTTTACCTTCAAGACGGTCGAAAATTCTTGTTAAATCTCGTCTAAGGTCAGCACCTGCAGTAGCTACTGTCTTGCCTTCTTTACCGTCTTCGACGAATTTAGTTACTGGATAGGCTAGATTGGCAGGTCTGGTTTCACCAAAACGTTCTTTTGCAATCAGGGCGAGTTCTTGTTCTCTAGTATAAATTCCTTTTGTGCGACCAAGGGAACGATTTTCCGGACCTTCGTATTGTGGAGTGGTTTCTGCTACCATAGATTTTAGATTAAATATAGGTTGTCTATGTTAAGGGTTCTACATCGTTTTGTCAAGCACTTGTGGTGGCACTGTAAACTTTTCTGGTGTCCGCTATTTGTATTTTCGAAGGTAAAATAGTATCTTTAGAAAATTGTGCATACTTTTCTCGGATTTCATTCCTCTCATCGTTTTGATTCTCTGTTTGATTTGTCCATTAAAATTCTCTAATAAATTTGATGTGCGAGGCACTTTCTCCTCATAAGAAAGATGTAAAACGGCATTAGGCAATACTGC
>CAYZOB010000011.1:0-11374 GCA_964480115.1 uncultured Candidatus Peribacteria bacterium | reverse complement strand
CCACATCCGTCCAGCCGGTAAAACGATTCTCCTTATTCCAAACACTCTCTCCATGACGCAGCAAAACAATTTTATACATGCCCTCAACATAGCAAAAATACTGCATATTTCAAATCTAACCTAGCCTAAAAAGTCTTTTTGTAACATTTTTAAAGATAAAATACTACACTTTACTGGCATACTTGTAATATCTTTGTTAGAATCACACAGTTCTTAATTTTGCTCATGAAAGCAGTCATACTCGCAGGAGGAGGAGGAACCAGACTTTGGCCCCTGTCCACTCCTGAAAAACCGAAACAGTTTCAGAAATTGGTTTCGGGAAAAACGATGATTGAAGAAACGGTCGAAAGACTGGATTTTCTGCAAACTAAAGACATTTATATCGCTATCAATGAAAAACACCTTGGTCTGGTAAAAGATCTATGCCCTACTATTCCAGCTGAAAATATAATCATTGAACCGGCACTCAGAGATACAGCGCCCTGCATCGGTTTTGCCGCTACCATTATAGCAAAAAGACATCCGGAAGCGGTAATGGCCATCATCTACGCCGACCATTTAATCAAAAATAAAGCGGAATTTCAGCAAAAATTGCAGCTCGCCGAAAAACTGGCAAAAGAAAAAAATACCATAAATATCATAGAAGTAGAAGCCACCGAACCAAATATAAACTACGGCTATGTAAAACTCGGTGCGGTCGTAGAAATAATAGACGACACGCCAATTTATCACCTGGACAGTTTCAAAGAAAAACCCGACCTCAAAACTGCCAAAGAATTCATTGAAGCCGGAAATTACCTCTGGAATACCGGTCTATACGTGTGGAAAGCCACTACAATTTTAGAATATTACCAGAAATATCAACCGGAAACTTACGCAAAACTGCAAAAATTGGTAAATGCAAATGGTGAAATAAGTGAAGAAATGAAAACCATCTATGTCACCCTTGAAAAAAATTCGCTGGATTACGCCATCATGGAAAAAATCGATCCCACCAAAGTCATGATAATAAAAGCCAATCTGGGCTGGTCCGACATTGGCAGTTTCAAAGCCATCTGGGAAGAACTAGCCAAATCCAAAGAAGAAAACGTCACCCGCGGTGAAACCAGACTCATCGGCTGCTCCGGCTGTCTGATCTACGCCGATAACAATGAACCCGTAGCTGGCATAAGCCTCACTGATACTATCATCATAGACAGCCCAAACGGCTTACTCGTTTGCAATAAAGAGGACAGCAAGAGGGTGAAAGAGCTAAATTCATAAATTATAATTTTTCATGAACGACCACAAAATTGAAATCAAGCCCAAACCCTGGGGCCACGAAATCTGGTTCGCCCATACCGATAAATACGCCGGTAAAATTTTAAATATCAAAAAAGGTCATCGCTATAGTCTGCAATATCACGAAAAAAAACTCGAAACCCAATATATCTATAAGGGAAAAGTAAAACTAACTTACGGCACAGATCAATCCAACCTGCAAGAGAAAATTTTAAATACGGGTGACAAAATAGATGTCACTCCATATACTATCCACCGCTTGGAGGCCTTGGAGGACACAGAAGTCTTCGAAGTATCCACGCCGGACCTGGAAGATGTTGTAAAATTGCACGACGACTATGGACGCAACGGCAAAGGTAACAATGAAGAGATAGACAAAGAATTAAATAAAAAACTTTAAATTCACTAATAAATATTCTTAATAACTTATCAAGACCATGAAAAAACATCTCACCTGGAAACTGCTGGCCATATTAGTAGCAACTTTACTACTTGGGTTTTTTGACCTGCCAAGCAACATTCAACAAAAAATAGCGCCTTTCACTCCAAATTCAATTTCCAAGGCCAAAGTAAATCTCGGCCTAGATCTGCAAGGTGGCTCACAGCTGGATTACAAAATCGACTTACGCGATGTACCTGAAAAAGATCGCAAAAGTATTATAGAAGGTGTACAAAGCGTGATTGATAAGCGCGTTAATGCTCTCGGGGTTGAAGAACCAAATATTTATAATTCTACAATCAGCGATGAAGCTCATATCATTGTTGAATTGGCCAATAATGCCACCATTATACAAGCCGACACGGAAAAATATCTGGGAAAAGATAAAATACTTGCTGATTTGACTGACAATGAAAAGAAAAAAGTTAGTATTGAAAAAGCTAAAGAAGCGGTAGGCAAAACCATTCAATTGGAATTTAAAGAACAAAAAACCACATTAGACCCCCTGGAAAAAGATAAAATTAAAGAGAAAGCCCAAGCCTCTTTGGACAAGATCAAAGAAGGAGGGGATTTTATCGTAGTCGCTCAGGAAGAATCACAATCAGCACCGGATAAAATCAGATATGAGAAGCCGGATCATGCCTTCGAAAGTGATCTGCCAACTTATTTAAAAACGGTTCTAACAAAAATGAAAGCTGGAGATATTACCAAAATTTTGGTGGAATCCAGCGGCTCTTTTGCCCTTGATGCCTCAGGCCAAGCAGTCCAGGATACCAGCTTAAACATTATAAAACTGGTTGATGTTAAAGAAGAAGTTAAGGATGCAAAACAGATAGACATTAGTCGTATTTTAATCAGTTATAAGGGCGCAGAAAAGGCCAATGCCACCATTACCAGAAACGAAGATGAGGCTTTAAAACTGGCTAAAGAAATAAAAGAAAAACTGGTCAACGGCGATAAATTTTCCGATTTGGCAAAAAAATATTCCGATGATACCGACAGCGCAGCAAATGGAGGAAAACTGGAAAATCCGGTTACTGGCAACGCTTCTTATCCATATGATTTCGAAAAAGCCGCTTTATCATTTACTAATGATGGCGATTTGAGTGAAGTGATAAAAACTCAAAATGGCTACAATATTATCAAGGCCGATTCGGTAAAAATAAACGTAAAACAGAATAAATACCAGTATGAAGCCTTAAGTTATTCCACCAGACCTGATGAGTGGCAAGATACCGGCTTAAACGGTAAACATTTCGTTCATGCCGATGTCCAAGTTGATAGTTTTTTCCAGCCATTTGTCAACATACAATTCGATGATGAAGGAGGCAAAATGTTTGAAGAACTCACCGGTAAAAACGTAGGTAAGCCCATTGCCATCTTTGTGGGAGGTGATATGATTTCCAGTCCAAGAGTAAATGAAAAAATTTCTGGTGGCAAAGCTCAAATCACCGGCAACTTTACAAATGAAGAAGCCAAAAATCTCGCCAGAGACCTGAACACAGGCGCCATTCCAGCTCCAATCGTTCTCACCGGCGAATACACTTTAGGAGCAACTTTAGGACAAGAAGCTCTAAATAAAAGTGTCTGGGCGGGATTCTTTGGAGTATTTCTGGTAATGGTTTTCATGACTCTTTACTATCGTGTTCCAGGTGTCATTGCCAGTACAGCATTAATTCTTTATGGAGTAATTTTAATATTCCTTATTAAAGCTCATCTCTCTCTAGCTTTAGCTTTGTTATTATCCTTATTGGTATTTGGAGTCATAGTATGGAAAATCATTAATAGCAGTGAACCTGGTTGGGAAAAATTGCTTTCCTTTATTTTAAGCTGCGTGGGTTTCTTTTTCATAACGTTACTTTTAAAAAATGGCGTAGTTTTAACTCTAGCCGGTATCGCCGGTCTAATTATTTCATTTGGTATGGCAGTAGATGCTAATGTGCTTATTTTCGAGAGAATTAAAGAAGAACTAAGAGCAGGCAATAAACTCAATACTGCTATTGATATTGGCTTTAATAGAGCCTGGAGTGCCATTAGAGACTCAAATTTCTCCTCCTTGATTACTTGTGGAATTCTGTTCTATTTTGGCAGCTCAATTATTAGGGGTTTCGCCTTTAATCTTGCCTCAGGTATCCTGGTTTCCATGTTTACAGCTATCAGCATTACGAAAATTTTATTACAAGGAGTTGCTAATACAAAAATTGCTGAAAATCCAAAACTTCTTGGTGTTGGCTCAGCTAAAAAGGAATTAAACTTTGATTTTATTGGTAAAAGCAAAATTTGGTTCACTGCTTCAGCAACCACTTTTATAATAGCTGTTTTAGCTATTTTCACTTTTGGTTTAAATTTGGGCATTGATTTCAAAGGAGGCTCATTATTGGCCTTAAAATTCAAAGAAACAGTTACAAAAGAACAAATTACCAAAGCCCTAGAGGAAACCAACAAGGAAGTAACCAATAAGCCGGTTACAACTACAAAACCAGCCGAAACATTTCCTTCCAGCTCAATCAAAGACAAAACCATTCAAACTCCATCAGAAGACAAATTCAATCTCACTTCTATTAATGTTCTCACTTCTGACAAAGACGAATTCATAATCAAAACAAATTATCTCAGCCCAATCAATCATGATCTTCTATTGGCAACACTAAAAAACAAAATACCGGAATTTGATGAAACCCGTTTCACTACTATTGGCCCAACTATCGGTGCAACCCTACTCAATAAAGCCATCGTCGCAGGAATAGTTTCGATAATAATGATCGTAATTTATCTCTACTTTGCTTTTCGCAAAATTCCAAAAGAGATTTCTCCATGGCGTTTTGGTGCCAGTGCTATCGTTACTTTGATTCACGATGTAGTGATAATTATTGGTATCTTCGCCATTCTTGGAAAATTTCTGGATGTAGAAATAGATGCTCTTTTTGCCACAGCGATGCTTACTCTCTTTGGTTATTCGGTAAACGATAGAATTGTAATTTTTGATCGTCTCCGAGAAACACTTACGCGCAATTCACTTGATAACGTGAAAGAAATTGCCAATAAAGCTCTAAACGAGACTTTAGCCAGATCTATTAATACTTCTATTTCAATTGCATTAACGATGTTTGCCATCTTATTCTTCGGCCACGCTTCAATATTCTACTTCGTATTGGCACTGATGCTTGGCGTAGTAATAGCAGCTTACACTTCAATCTTCATCGCCGCTCCCCTGATTGTATATTGGAGTGAGAAGAAATTGAAAAAATAGTATAAAATTTGCATCACTCGCACCCGTAGCTTAACGGATAAAGCTCTGGTCTTCGGAACCAGCAATGAGGGTTCGATTCCCCCCGGGTGCACCAAAAAATTTTGGCGGCCGCCAAAATTTTGCATTAATCTATTTTCTACGTCTGTTAATTTCTGCAATTATTTCTTTCAAATCCACATTTTTCTCCACACAAGCCACAAACAAGTGATAAATTAAATCCACACTTTCTGAAATCAAGCGTTGCTTAGTCTCTTTTGACGCTGCCCCGATAACTTCACCCGCTTCTTCGTCAATTTTGGCACAGATTTTATTCAAGCCTTCTGCAAACAAAGAAGTCGTGTAAGAACCTTTAGGCATGAGCTTTTTTCGTTGTTCAATAAGTGCAAACAAAGCCACAAAAGCTTCCAGCCCAAACCACTTATCCCCAATTCCAAAACAATCCTGCTTGCCTGTGTGACACACCGAACCTTCAGGCTTCACAGTAATTAACAAAGTATCTTGATCACAATCCAAATAAATATTTCTAACTCGCAAAAAATTGCCACTTTTCTCACCTTTTTGCCACAATCTTTGCTTGGAACGACTATAAAACCACACTTTCCCATCTTCTAAAGTCTTTTTCAGCGATTCCTGATTCATATAACCTAGCATCAAAACTCGTAGTCCACTCGCATCTTGAATAATAGCCGGAACCAGATTATTCATTTTTTGCCAATTTACTTGTTTTAACAGTTTTTTATTCATAATCTTGTGGGAATATTGGATAAATTCATGAAATTTTTAAGTTTTACGATAGAAATTTCACCAAAATGAAATAAACTCGCCGCTAAAGCTGCATCAGCTTTACCGATTTGAAAAACATCCCTAAAATCCTCCATTTTTCCCGCACCACCTGATGCGATCACAGGAATTGAAAGATTTGTTGAAATTATTTTCAATAATTCCAAATCAAAACCATCCTTGGTACCATCTCTATCCATTGAAGTCAGCAAAATTTCTCCCGCTCCCAGTTTTTCCACTTTCTTAGCCCACTCTAAAGCCTCAAGCTCAGTTTCGTCTCTTCCACCCTTCATGAAAACTTTCCATTTATCTTCAATTTTTTTCACATCCATGGCCACCATTACACACTGAGAACCAAACTGTTTTACAGCGTCGGTAATAAGCTCAGGATTCAAAACAGCTGAAGTATTGATAGCCACTTTGTCAGCTCCCGCATTCAACAAATCAGTAATGTCACGTAAATTTCGCACTCCACCACCAACGGTAAATGGAATAAAAATTTCTTTTGCAACCTTCCCTACAATATCAATCATAGTCCTTCGCCCCTCCACCGAAGCGCTGATATCCAGAAAAACCAATTCATCAGCACCCTCATTAGCGTAAAATTTCGCCAATTCTACCGGATCACCCGCATCTTTCAAATTGAGAAAATTCACACCTTTCACGACTCGACCATCTTTCACATCCAAACACGGAATAATTCGCTTAGTTAAAGACGAACCAGGGACTGAGCTTTTAAACAAGAGCTGCCCTAAATCTAATTTACCTTCATACAAAGCCTTGCCCAAAACCACCGCTTGAGAATTTTTCTCCAAAGTTTTTAGATCCTCCTCTCGAGTTATTCCTCCAGCAGCAATAACTTCAAATCCAAAGTCATGCACTTCTCGCACCAGTCGAAAATTCGGTTTTCCCAAAGTTCCGTCCCTCAGCACATCAGTCACCATAACATTTTTCAGACCTACGGCCTTCAACCGCAAAAGACAATATTCCAAATCCTCATGAGCCGATTTCAGCCAACCATCCACCATTAATTTACCATTCTTCACGTCTAAAGCTACTACGATTTTATCCCAGCCAAAAAGCTTCAAAGCCTCTTTCAGGAAATCAGGATCTTTTATTGCCTTTGTTCCCAAAATCACTCTGGAAATTCCAGAATTTAAATATTTTTTGATAACCGCAATTTCACGAATTCCTCCACCAACCTGGATAGAAATATCAACAGAACGACATAATTTAATAATCAAATCCTGATTTACAGGCTCACCTAATTTTGCTCCATCCAAATCTATAACATGCAAAAATCTGGCTCCCGCAAGTACGAAATCCTTAGCCACATCAATAGGATTTCTTGCGTAAATTGTCTTGAATTCATAGTTACCCTGAATGAGTCGCACACATTCTCCACCTAATATATCGATTGCAGGTATGATTAACATTTTGTACAAAAGTTATTGAGTAATTTTAAACCAACTTCACCTGATTTTTCCGGATGAAACTGCACACCATAGAAATTTTGCCACTGAATAGCCGATGAAAATACGCCACCATAAAAACTTTTCGCCAGTGGATTAGCTTTGATAGATGGTAAGTAATAAGAATTAGCAAAATAAAAGTACTGCTTGTCATCAATCCCATCAAAAAGTGGCGATTTTCTTACTACATAAACATTGTTCCATCCCACTTGAGGCACTTTTAAACAATCAAACTCGGATTTTCGTCCAAATATTTCAGCTCCTTTAAATTTTTTCACTTCCCCGGGCACAACACCCAAACATCGCACATTACCTTCCTCCGAGTACTCTGCAAGCAATTGCATACCAAGGCAGACACCTAAAAACGGTAAAGTCAAATTTTGCAAAATTTTTACAAACCCCCTCTTCTTCAACTCACCCATTGCAAACTTAGCCGCACCAACTCCGGGCAAAATGACCCTATCAATTTTCGCAAATTTATCATCAAATCGTTCAAATATTTTTGCATCCTTGATGATTGTAAATTTCCTACCTAATTTTGTCAGTGCGTTGGCAACACTTTTTATGTTACCGGCACCATAGTCTATAATAACTATCATAGTATTCCCTTAGTTGATGGTAATTGATCTGTTAACCGCTCATCTGTTTCAATTGCTAATCTGAAAGCTCTGGCAAAACCTTTGAAAATAGCTTCAATTTGGTGATGTTCGTTGCGACTATAACGAACATTTATATGTATGTTTGAGCGCAAATTATCACACAATGTTCTAAAAAAATGTTCAACCAGTTCGGTAGCCAAATCTCCCACTTTTTCTCTTGCAAAGTCAGCATTAAATACCAAATAAGGTCGCCCACCCAAATCAATTGCCACCTCAACCAAAGTATCATCCATAGGCAAAGTAAAAGCATAACGCCTCAAAGCCCTTTTAGCACCCAAAGCCTTAGCCAAAACTTGTCCCAAGACAATGGCCACATCCTCCACTGTGTGATGTTCATCAATTTTTAAATCTCCCTCAGCCTTCAACACCAAATCTACCAAAGAATGTTTAGAAAATTGCTCCAACATATGATCTAAAAACTTCACCCCTGTATCAATTTTATAATTACCGCAACCATCCAAATTTGCCACGATTGATATATCGGTCTCATTAGTTTTCCTAGATACAGAAGCCATCCTGGGGAATTTAGCATTAGTAATCATTTTAAACCCCACCACCCCGAGATTTTTCGCAAATTCAATATCTGTCTGTCTGTCCCCGAGCATAAAAGACTTATCAAAATCAATTTTTTCAGACATGACAAATTCTTCTACAAGACCAATTTTTGGCTTCCTACAAACACATCCATCCACTAACTTATGCGGACAAACAAAGATTTTATAGAATTCCACACCCTCACTACTCAAAATTTTCAGAAATTCTTGCTGTGGAATCTCAAAGCTCTTTAGAGGAAACTCCTCAGTCCCAATACCATTTTGATTTGAAACCATTACTAATTTATATCCATCGGCCAGTAAATTCCTCAAACCATCAATCATGCCCGGCAAAATTTTCAACCTGTCCAAAGAATCGATTTTTCCAGTATCCTGGGGTTCATAAATCAATGTTCCATCTCTATCCAGGAAAGCAATTTTCATAAAATTGAAGTTAAAGATTGAATAAGTAGCTTGTTTTGCTTTGGTCTACCGACAGTGATTCTAAAGCAATTTTCGAGCCTTGATTTAAAAGAAAAATCACGCACCACTATACCTTCATCTTCTGCCAATTTTTTTACTATTTTACCGGCCAAATTATCTCTACCTCCTACATCAACCTTCACCAATAAAAAATTAGCCTCACTTGGAAAAACAATCAATTTCAAATTTTTCAGCTCTTGATCAAGCAAAAATCTACCATCTACTACCTGCTTCACCATTTCCTCCATTTTCGCAAAATTATACAAAGCTCTAACCGCTAAAGACTGCGACAAAGAACTCACATTATAGGGCAATTTAATCTTGTTCAAATAGGTTATAACTTCTTCATTGCCAACAAGATATCCCAAGCGTAAACCCGCCAGACCCCAAGCCTTGGATAAAGTTCTTAAAATTAGCAAATTTGAACACATTTCAAGCAACCTAATCATTGATCCCTGAGTTGAAAATTCTACATAAGCCTCGTCCAAAACAACAAATCCTCTAAAGCTCGCACAAAGTCTCTCAACATCAGCAACTCTCAATAAACTACCGGTCGGATTATTGGGAGAACAACAAAAAATCAGCTTTGTCCTCCTGCTTACCGCCCTCTTTAATGACCTTAAATCCAACTGAAAACACTCACCCAATTGCACGATTTTCGCCTTTACTCCGGCAATATCAGCAGCAACCCGATACATCCCATAAGTAGGTTCATTAATAATAATTTCATCCTGATCCTCAAGAAAAAGACTCATCAACAAACGTAAAATTTCATCAGATCCGGAACCAACAAAAACATTTTCACTCTTCAAAGAAGGCAAATTCAAATACCTCAAAATAGCCTTTTTCAAATCCAAACAATATGGATCAGGATAACGATTAAGCTCATTCTTATATGGAATTTTCACCGTGCTGCCAAAAGAGTTTTCATTCGCATCCAAGAAAATACCTTCCCTATACAAATCTCGCGCACAGGTATAAGGTTTCAAGCTAACCAAATTTTTACGAATCAAATTATTTATCATAAAAACGCATTTTTATAGAATTTGCATGTGCATCCAAACCTTCAGCCAAAGCCATTTTCTCAACATCTCTTCTTAGATTTTTCATACCAATCTTTGATACCTTCTGAATTTGTATCATCTTCCCAAATGAATCCACCGAAAGCGGCGAAAACATCTTAGCAAAGCCGGAAGTCGGCAGTGTATGATTAGCGCCAGTGGCATAATCACCCAATGGTTCAGATGAATATGGCCCCAAAAAGATCGAACCCACATTCACAATTTTGCTCAAAACACTTTTCGGCTCTTTTATCACAATTTCCAAATGCTCGGGGGCATATTCATTTACTACGGAAACAGCCTCTTCCAAATCATTTACAATAATTGCAAAACTTCTCGCCAAAGATTTCTCAATCAAAGGTAGTCTGCTCAAATTCCCAATCTGTAAGCGCATTTCCTCAGTAACTTTTTCTGCAAATTCAGCAGAAAATGCTACCAAAATCGCTTGAGAATCACCTCCATGTTCAAGCTGAGACAACAAATCCGCTGCCACCCACCTGTAACTTCCACTATTATCTGCAAGCACCAAAATTTCGGAAGGACCCGCAGGCATATCAATATCCACCTCGCCATAAAGCATCATTTTTGCTGTAGAAACATACTGATTTCCAGGTCCAAAAATTTTATAAACCTTTGGCACAGATTCAGTTCCATAAGCCATCGCGGCAATCGCCTGTGCTCCTCCAACCTTAAAAATCTTCTTAACTCCGCACAAATCTGCCGCCACCAGAACGGCAGGATTAATTTTCCCATCTTTTAAGCAAGGCGTACACATAACAATCTCCTCGCACCCAGCCAAAATTGCAGGAATCGCCAACATCAAAACTGTTGAAAAATAGGGAGCCTTCCCACCGGGAACATACAAACCAACTTTTTCTATCGGCCTGAATTCCCGCCAGAGCTTCACACCGGGAACAGTCTCAACTACGATATTTTTAGCAACAAAACTTTTAAAATGAAAGTTCTCAATATTACATTTTGCCCTTTTTATTGCTGCAAATAAATCATTATCTATTTCATCATAAGCCAAATCAATTTCCTCTTTACTTACCTGCAGTTTTTTCAACCTCACTCCTTCAAATTTTTCACATAATTCAAACAAAGCCGCGTCACCTCCATTCTGCACCCTTTGCAAAATTGATCCAACAACAGATTGAACATCAGCACCTTTGCTCCTAGCTTCCCTCACCTGACCCATCACATTCTCGAAACCCAATTGTTCTAAATTCAATATTTTCATACATTTATTAATAAATTTTTAGTAAACAAAAGCTCGAAAGACTTGATTGCCCTATTAGTCAAAAATGGTGACTGTATGAGCACCGCTTGCGAATCTAAAATTCTACTAATAGACTTCAAATTATTATCCTTCAGCGTTTTTCCTGTCTGCGTCAGGTCACAAATAGCATCCGCTAA
>CAYZOB010000010.1:0-14211 GCA_964480115.1 uncultured Candidatus Peribacteria bacterium | reverse complement strand
TTGTTTGAATTAGCTTGGATGTGACACCTGCTTCCCTGAGTTGCCTAAAAAATGCGATATTTGAATCACCGTTAATGGCATTCAAAATAAATTGAGGCTTGAGCTTTACAATCTTCTCTATAATTTTTTGAAAATTTTTAGACCCCAGCGGAGCATATTCCTCGGCAAGAATTTCAAATTTATTTTCTTTGGCATATTCCTTGATTATCTCATTGGCTGCATGCGGAAAAATATAGTCTGAACCAATCAAAAATGCCCTTTTGCCTATGTTTTTTCCTGCCCATTCCAAGGCAGGTAATATCTGTTGATGAGGAGTTGAGCCCGTGTAAATAACATTTGGGGAATTTTCCAATCCTTCATTTTGAACAGGATACCAGAGCAAATGATCGTATCTTTCAAATACCGGAACCATGGTTTTTCGGCTTGCTGAGGTCCATCCGCCAAAAATTGAACATACCTTTTCTTTTGTAATAAGCAGTTCGGCCGCTCCGACAAATTTTTGCGGATCGGAAGCCCCATCCATAACTATCGGCTCGATTTCCCTGCCAAGTAATCCACCCTTTTCATTGATTTCACTAATAGCCATGAGCGTGGCATCAATAAGAGAACTTTCACTAATCGCCATTGTTCCCGTTAACGAATTAAGAATTCCGACTTTGATTTTTTTACTTTCAAGTGATTTCCACATCAAATCAAAAAGTTTCTTCTGCATTTCAGCAAATTCCCGACTTTGAATTATAAGAGCAAAACTTTCCTCCTTAGAGGAAATAATTGCTATTTTGTCATCATACATGTACATCGTCATGGGAAAGGCGAGGTCTTCAGGAGCATAACGTATTTCCCTTCGCTCTTTCTCGTTGCTTGTTTGGCGCATTGCGCGAGAATCCAGCATGAAGGCTTTTTTGTCTTTTTCTCTAGTTCGAATAGACTGGATCTTGTATCCCTGCTTTAACCTACGATCATCAAAATCATCAAAAAAATCGGCACCAACAAATTCTATGACATCGAAAAGCGAATCAAATTTACGTATAAATTTTTCCTCCGCCGTAAGAACTCTATCTAGGACCATTCTAGCTCCTTCCGGGCCATCAAAGAACTCAACTTTTGGCTTTGAAGTAAGCGGATTGGTAATTGCCGCAAATAAACCCATCATGGCGGAAGCCCGTTGCTTATTTGTTTCAAGTTCCTGTTTTTGATGGTCCAGATAGGCAATAAGCTGCTTTGGATCCAGCGGCGCAAAATATTGTAGCGCCCCCTTTGTTGATTTCGTCACCAGGCCTTTTTCCAAAAGAGAATGAAGAATAACATATCCGGTCCCACGATTGAGGGCTGCTTTTTTTGCTAGAAAACTGATGGACTGTGAGCCATGCCTAAGGAGCGTAAGATACATGGTCGCCTCCTTATCGGAAAGTTTAATATCCGTAAGAAGTTTGAAGATTTCAGGAGTTGGTTCCATTGGTATTTTTCAGGAAATACACTACGTACTGCTGCTAATAAATATTAGCACTTAATGAGTTCAGGGTCTAGACGAAACGGCATTAATAGGTTAAGATTGGCAACTTGATGTGTAAATAGCTGCAAAAAATCGATAGCGAAGTATTAAATTTCAATTATTTGTTTAACCAATTCTATATGACATTTCAAAGGAGACATACAGATCGTTCGATCGGCGATAATGAAGAAGCAATTCTAAGTAAGGATATCAGTGGATTAGCCGAGCTATCGGCAAAAAATGGTATTCCATTAGACAGATTACCTCTACGGCGCACAACCGAGGATGACGCAAAAAGGCACAAATTACTTGAAGGTACACGTAGATACATCAAGAAACTTGCTGGGCTGGCATTGGTGGATGCAAAGGATGAAAGCGTTGTAATACAGGAATTGATGCGTAAATTCATCATCATGCAACGTGAATTGTATGATAGAACAATAGATTCTAATTTCCACAAAGCGCTAAACTTCATAAGACTTGAAAGGCTTTTAGATGGTCAGCCTAGACTGAGCATTCCAGGCACGAATTACGGAAATATCTTAATCACCGCGGATTTAGAGAACCACATCGACGTGGAAGTGAGAAAAATTCGCCAAAAATATTCGGACGTAGAAGGAGTTCTTACCACCGAAGAGCGAGGAGCAATGTGCGTGTTCCCGGATGGTACACTCGAGTCACCAAACTTTAGCCTACCTTCATTTTTAAACGAAGTATTAAGTGAGGCCGAGAGAAGAGTCCCTGAAAAGGAATGCCCGGCACAAATCTTTGCTATCGTTAAGCACCTTTTAGCAGAAAAAAAAGAACATAGAACTCAAAGCCCGAGTTTAGGAGGAATTCTAATTACTAAAGATGGAAGTGTTATTAATGTCGAAGCTAGGCTTCATAATTACCGTACTGGAAATACTTTCGCAAGGAAATATTTCATACATAGCAACGGTTACGTTCGTTCTGATTATTCTCAATTCAAAGATGATTATCCTGGAATGAACCATGTGGATTTGTATGACATATTGGATGAAGCTGAAAAACTATGCAAACAAGATGTACAGAAATGATAATTTTATAATCTGCATTGTGAACTCTGCTACGACTTGGTTGATGTGCACAAATGCTATGGACTTAGGGTTTGCCAGGGATGTGTCAACTGTAAGTCCAGTGCTTTTCTGCGAGATTGTATTGGTTGTAAAAACTGCTTCTTGTGTGTAGGCTTGAGAGGAAAATAATACTGTTTTGCAAAAAGCGGCGAAATTGATAAAGGAATATATGACGGGTTGAAGGACTAAATTTATTTCCAGCTAACGAGAATAGCTGTGAAAATCAGCAATTGAACCAACTGGTGAGCGATGCCGATGAAATATAATTTCCAGGATTTGCCTTCCCAGAGAACCGGACTGATGCTGGCGGTAGCGAAGAAGCCCAACCAAATCCAAAAAGCACCAATGGCAGCTTTATCAATGGTTTCAAGTCCGTTCCATCCCAAATATTGTGCTAAAACAAAAGCCATCACACAAGAAGCGATAAAAGCCATGACCATCGAGGGGCACATACCTTTCTTTTTTGCTTCTTCCATGTGTGCTTGAGTGAAGCCCATGAGTTTGATCCAAATTTTGCCGAAGATTGGTCCGTACCAGAGCATACCGAGCACCAGAGAGGCAAAGCCGCAAGCCAGCACTGCATAATAGTTAACTGTGATCATAAAAGTGAGGGTTATTTTTTGAGTAATTTATGTGAAGCGTCGTGGAGACGCATAAATTTTCCAATGTGAACAAGACGATAGAATTTTTTGTGTTCCATACAATTTTAATATAGTGTGGTGAAAATACTTTAACCCATTTCCCATGAAAGTTCAAAAATATTTTGCCGAGTTGTTTGGCACTTTTGTATTGGCCTCTGCGGTGGCGATTTCTCTTATGTCTGAATCTCCCCTACCAACTCCTGTAATTGCCGGTCTGACTCTTGGTCTATTTGTATATATGGTAGGTGGAATTAGTGGTGCTCATTTGAATCCGGCCGTAACTATTGCGATGGCGAGTGTGAAAAAAATCAACGCGAAGGATGCGCTATTGTATGTGGTTTTTCAATTAATTGGTGGCTTTTTGGCTTTATATTTTACCAGATGGTTTATGGGTGGAACTACCGGTGTAGAAAACTTTCCAACAGATATGGTAGTCTGGAAGACAGCTTTGGCTGAGGCTATCGGTGCAGCCATGTTGGTTTTTGGCGTGTCAGCCGTAATGGAAAAAAAAGTAAAGGAAGACATGCATGGCGTGGTAATTGGCGGATCTCTGCTGCTTGGCATAGTGCTGAGCGGAGGAATTTCTTACGGAATTGCAAACCCGGCAGTTGCGATCGGAGTGGGCGTGCCTTATGCGGCTTATGTATATTTTGTAGCCCCGATTGTTGGAGGAGTGGTTTCCGCTTGGTCGGCTAAATGGCTTATGAGTTAATAATCAGTGCCGAGCCGAGGCATACTTTTCCGCTGTAAAATGCGGCGAATTGGCCCGGGGCTATGCCCTGATCGTTACCGAAGATTTTCACTTGAGCGGTGGTTTTTGAAAGTTTTTTGACTGTGCATTTGTAGAAATTTTCGCCGTGGCGGAGTTTGACATGGAGGTGGGTGGTGGCGGGAATGACGGGAGTGGCGGGAATTTTTCCCGAGAACCAATTGAAATAACCAATTTTGAAACTGTCGCGCTTTTTGTCGGAATCGTGATAATGACTGGAAACATAGACAATATTTTTCTTGATATTTTTCTTTACCACAAACCATGGTCCACCGGAGAGTTTTATGCCCCTGCGTTGACCGATGGTGTAGTACCAAAAACCTTCGTGGGTAGCCAGTTTTTTGCCGGTTTCGTATTCAATCAGGTCACCGGCTTTTATGCCAAGATAGTGTTTAATAAAATCGTTGTATTTGAATTTTCCGAGGAAACAAATCCCCTGACTGTCTTTACGATCCTGATTTGGTAAAGTGAATTTTTTGGCCAATTTGCGGACCTGTTCTTTTTTTAGTTTTCCCAGAGGAAAAATTAGACGAGCGAGCTGTTTTTGCTTTAGATTAGAGAGAAAGTAAGTTTGATCCTTGATGGGATCGGGAGTTTTCCGTAAATAGTAAATGCCGGATTTTTTACAGATTTCCGCATAATGACCGGTGGCGATTTTTTCAAAGCTTTTGGATATTTTTTTAAGAAATAAGCCGAATTTCACATTGTTGTTACACATAATGTCAGGGTTGGGTGTGCGCCCGGCTTTGACCTCTTTGATTGTATAGGCTACCACAGTATCAAAATATTCTTTCTGCATGGAGATGACTTCCAGCGGAATTTTATTCTTGTCACAAATTGCTCGCAAATATTTGAGATCTTCTTCCCATGGGCAATTCTCACCAAGAAAAGAAAGCTCATCCTCAAGCCAAATTTTTAAGTAAAATGCGGTAACGTCATGGCCTTTATCCTGCAGGATTTTTAGCGCTACAGAGCTGTCTACGCCACCGGATGTAAGCACGGCTATTTTCATGATAGAAGTTTAACATTGATTTCAATTTGAACAAATCTGAAGAAGGATTATAATTGAAATAATTTTTAACCCCTCTTTATATGGTAAACAAAGGTCGTGTAGCATTATTTTTCGGAACTGTAGTGGCTCTGTGTCATGCTATCTGGTCAATTTTAGTTGCCGGCGGTTGGGCGCAGGGATGGATGGACTGGGCGATGTCTAAGCATTTTGTAACTGGAACATACGTTGTCGGAGCTTTTGACTTTGGTGGAGCGGTATTCCTTGTCGCGATGGCGTTTGTAATCGGCTTAATTGATGGATTCATTCTTGCCGCCTTGTGGAATGTAATTGTTGGCAAGCATAAATAGGCATTTTACAATTTAACCGGAAAATTTTATGGCGAGTGATCACTCCATGGATATTGTTGTGGCCTTTGATATGCAGGAAATGAAAAATTCAGTGGATCAATGTAAGCGCGAGGCACTCAATCGATATGATTTAAAAAATTCTAACATTGAAATTGAATTAACAGATACGGAATTCAAGGTTAATGCGGAAAATGAATTCCAAATTGAAGCGGTGCACGACATTTTGAGTAAAAAAATGGCCGGCAGAAATGTCTCACCCAGAATTCTGGATAGGCAAAAAATTGAAGAAGCCGGTGGCATGAGAATGCGCCAGACCATGAAGCTGACTAAGGTATTGGATCAGGAGACGGCCAAATTAGTGAGTCGATTGGTAAAAGAAAATTTCCCGAAGGCTAAAGGTTCGATTCAGGGGGAGGCCGTGAGAGTGACTTCAAAATCCATTGACGATTTACAGGCAGTGATGGCTTTTTTGAGGGCGAGAGCGGAGATTAAAATTCCTTTGCAATTCACTAATTACAGATGAAAATTGCAATTATTGGCGGAGGTGCGGCGGGCATGATGTGTGCGGCTACTTTGGCGGAAAGAGGTGGACATGGAGCTGGTTACGAGCGCCTTGAAGTTTTTCTGATTGAAAAGAATGCCATTCTTGGCAATAAAGTAATTATTTCCGGTGGTGGCAGATGCAATGTAACTACAGGTGTTCAAGATATAAATGAGGTGCTGAAAAAATATCCGCGTGGAAAGAATTTGCTAAAATTTGCGATGTATAATTTTCCACCGAAGGCGGTTTATGAGTGGTTTGAGGAGCAGGGAGTGCCGCTGAAAACCGAGGCGGATTTACGAGTTTTTCCGCGGTCCAATAATGGCTATGATGTAGTTAAAATTTTTGAGAATATTTTTAGGGAAAGGGGCGTGGAGGTCTTGTTGAAAAGCAAAATCGACAGGGTATCATCCGGAGCGGATGAGAAATTCGAGCTGCTTTTTAATGATGGAAAAAGGCTGGAAGTAGACAAGGTGGTGGTGACGACGGGCGGGCAGGCATATAAAAAAACCGGCTCTACCGGTGATGGTTATTATTTTGCGGAAACACTTGGACATACGATCACTCCCCTGGCTCCAAGCCTGAATGCATTCATTTTAAAAGATAAGTGGGTGGAAAAAATGGCGGGAGTTTCGTTCAAAAAGGCCAAATTAAAAATCGGTGGAAAAAAACATGAGTTTGAGGGAGCGTTTTTGTTTACACATAATGGTATCACGGGACCGGCGGTTTTCGCCCTTTCATCAATGGCGGCTTTTGAGCTTGCTGATGTGATAAAAGCGGTGGAACTGGCAATCGATTATTTGCCTGAATTTAATTATCAGGAGCTGGGAGAAAAAATTCGCCAGGCCTTAATTTCCAATCCCAAAAAGACTTTTGTAAATACTTTGGATTTTTTTGTGCCTAAATCACTGGCGCAAGTAATTTGTTATGAGGGTGGAATAAAGGAGGTGAAAGAAATTGATGAAATCATGAATGGCAAATTGGCAAAAATAAATTCAGAAATCTCCAAAGCTGATATCAATAAGACTGTTGAATTATTGAAAAATATGACTTTAACCATTGTTGGCCGCTCGGCAGGTGAAGAATTTGTGACGGCCGGCGGGGTAAATTCAAAAGAAATAAATCCAAAGACGCTAGAATCCCGAGTGTGTCCGGGACTATTTTTTGCGGGGGAAATACTGGATATTGATGGATTTACCGGAGGCTACAATCTGCAATGCGCTTGGTGTACCGGGAGGCTGGCGGGAGAAAATGCGGCTGTGCATAGGGCATAGTGTATAGGCTGGGAGCATAGCCGTAAGGCTGGCGGGAGAAAAATGGGTGGAGATGATTGTGGAGGGGCTGATTTTATGGCACGTTCCCGTAGGTGTCCCCAAAAAAGTAGACTAAAAACCTGATTTGTCCTTCTAAAAGCCATTATTCACTGTGGGCCCAGATTTTGGGGACACAGATAAAAAATTACTTTAGTTCAACCTGTCGTGTTTTTATTTTATTATTCACCCCAGGCGATACATTTTAGTCTAGAAATAGTTCGTTTTTTGAACTATTTCTGAATTAAAATGCCGTCCCGGGAAAGGCTTAAAATCTGACAGGCCAGTTTATTTTTGTTTTCGATAACTTCCCTAAGAGTAACGGCAAAAATGCAAATATGGCCTTACTTAAGCCGAAAAACTGAGCGAGCCCAAATCTTGGTCCTGCCGGCAGGCAGGCAGGGAAGTAATTAAGGATTAGCAATTTCGAAATATGAGTTTTAACAAAATTTTTGTAAAAAGAAAGGTTTAAAAAAAGAATTAAAAATCAAATACTAAGCAACTTTTTTGACCTTTAGCGCGGCGCGGAAGGAGCCATCATCAACGTGAGAGTACGGATCAGTCCCGAAGACCCTATCGCGGTAACCGTCGAACGCAACGCCGACTTTTCTAATATCCTCATCTGTTTTTAACCATGCCCAGCCATTAACTTGTATGGCTTTGCGTAATTGCTCATGCACCTTTGGATCAGCTAAATCCACGCCCAGAGCTTCTGCAATATCCGTAGCGTTACCATTACATATTTCATCTGGAAATTGTCTTGCCAAATTATCTTGAGCTTGTTTATCGAAAACGATATTTCGGTGATCTGCTGAAACTTGTTTATAATCATTCCACGCAGAAGCAAAAATAAATTCACCATTTTCTTCACCAAACACATTCATATAATGGCCTTTTGAGTCCAAGTTCTGTAGTTTCACCATAGATTCATGGTCTGCTTTGAGGGAGTTTTCCACATCAATCCATTGCACGCCCTCGTGTAATTGTGGAAGAGAATCAAAGCGGGCTTGTAGCTGACCAAGCCAGAGTTGTTCCGGAGAAAGTTCCGGAGCTGGTTTATGCTCGACTGTCGCACCTTGCTCCTCGGCTATGGCTATTCTCAAGGCTTCGATGTTGTCGTCTTCTCTGTGTGCCAGGGTGATTGGTTCAATCTGTACGCCGGTTCTTTCAAATTGCTTTCTGGCTATTTCCACAAGATTTTTTGCATCAAAAGCCAGTTTTGCTTCCGGCGAAGCAAATTCGGTTTGGCGCTCTTGAGGGCCATGTTTTTCTGCATCGTAACCTTCCGGCAATTGATTGAATCCCATAAAATTCAGATTAAAATTAAATTAAATTAGATTTTACAATACGCCTTAACGTAATTCCGTCAAGCTTCCTGGGTGCATGCCGAATAAATCCCTAACCCTGACTCACAAAAGTCAGTGCCTTACCTCTCTTGTCGGCGCGACCGGTTCGGCCGATACGGTGAACGTAGTCGTCGTAAGTTGCAGGAAGGTCGTAATTGATGACGTGGCTGACGGCGCTGATGTCGAGACCCCTGGCGGCGACGTCGGTGGCCATTAGTACCTGGACTTCACCTTTTTTAAACTTTTGCAATGCGCGCTGGCGTTGATTTTGAGATTTATTACCATGAATGGACTCAGCTTTAATTCCACACCGTAAAAGATCGCGCACGACATGTTCTACGCCGTGCTTAGTTCTGCCAAAAATCAGCACTTTATCAAAATCCGGTTTGGCTAAAAGATCAATTAAAATTTTTAATTTCTCCTTAGGATCGCGTGGCACATTTAAAATATCCTGATCAATATTCGCTGAAGTATTTCGCATTTTTACGGAAATTTTCACCGGATTTTTCAAAAATTGGCGAATCAATTCCTCAACTTTTGACTCAAGCGTAGCGGTAAAGAAAAAGGACTGTCTGACAAACGGCAATTTACTCAAAATAAAACGAATATCATTGATAAAACCCATATCCACCATGCGATCAGCTTCATCCAGAACCACATTGTCAAAATAATCCAAATGCAAAACTTTGCGTTTCAAAAAATCAATAATTCTACCGGGAGTACCAATGACAAAATTATGGTGATGCCTGAGTCCGCGGATCTGCTGCATAATATTGCTGCCCCCGATACATAGCACGGAATAAAGATTCAAACCTTTGGCAAACTCATGTAATTCTTCCTGAATCTGCACGGCCAATTCACGAGTCGGAGCGAGAATTAAAGCGCGGGAGGCACGGTTAGTTAGCATTTTATTCAGAAGTGGCACCAGAAAAGCGGCTGTTTTGCCGGTACCGGTATTAGCCAGACCAATCACGTCTTTACCTTCGAGTCCCGGTGGAATTGCCTGATCTTGAATCGGAGTAGGTGTGAGATAGCCCTTTTGCTTAATATTCTGCTTTATCCTGGGATCAATTTTAAAATCCTCAAATTTGTGTTTGATGACATGTTCGGGAGCTTTTACAAGAGCCTCATCGTTTACTTTGTTTATCAGTAGACGAATATCAATGGTGGAGTGCGCGCCGCGCCCTCCTTGACGGTGGTGGGCTGACCCGCCTGACCGGGGACCATGTGGATTTCTGTGGCCATGGGGATTCCGCTGAAAATGTTGAGATCCTCTGTGCATAAATTGTTTCTATAAAAATATAATAGTATTGACTGAATGTCAAATCTCGTTTGAGCAATGTTAACCAAGGTTCAAAATAATCTCAAACTCGTTTTTGCCTATTTCACTCACGGAAAGGCGGCTGTGGCGAACGAGTTTAATATGTTGAAGTTCGGGGATTTGTTTTATCAAACTGAGGGTGATGGGCTTTTTCAGCGGTTTAACCGGTTCGACGTCAACCATGACCCAGCGGGGATCATCCGCAGTATGATCAGGATAAGCTTCTTTAATTATCCGTGCGATGCCGACAATCTGTTTTTCTTTTCCCGAGTGATAAAAAAAGGCCAGATCCCCTTTTGCCATTTTCGCCAGATTATTGCGGGCCTGATAATTGCGCACGCCGTTCCAGGCGGTTTTTTTCTCTTTCATAAGCGTGGCCCAGGAATAGGTCTCCGGTTCGGTTTTTAGAATCCAGTAATGCATCATTTTGCAGGTGATAAGGAAAATTCGGTTTTAAATTTCTTCTGAATTTTTTGCAACAAATTTTTCCACACCTTGGTGTCCTCGGATTTATCAACTTCCCGCTTGATTTTCTCAACAAAAACATCAAACTCGGCAACTTTCAGCAAAGTAGCCTGGCTCTTCTTTAGCTGATCTTCAGCCCTAAATTCATATTCGTACATTTGAAATAGCATATAGTTTTCAGCGCTTACTTTTACTTCTTTAAGACAGGCTGATTGGGAGGAACTTTTTTTCCTTAAACATTGAGCACGGTCATTTTCCGGCGAGACACTTATTCCGGAAACTTTTTTGCCACAAGTTAAGCGTTCCGGACTGATTGGCAGTGCCCAGCAGGGCTTGAAGGCCTGGTATAGACCAATACACTCCATTTGCTTTTCTGTTGATTCTTCCACTTTGCAATATTCCGGAAAGTAGAGAATAGAAAACTCCGTCTGAAGTTCTTTAGGTTTGAGTTCAAGACGGCACTGTACACGTTCCTTAAGAGTCGCAAGCTGGCCACATTTTAGGCCGGGACAAATTTGTGTTTCCGCCGGCTTTGGTGTCTCAGCTGCGGTACATTCTTGAGCAAGTGTGCAGGTACGGCTTTGACGACCATCTTGCTGGCAGGGACTCCATTGATTACAAGTCCAGGTGTCTTCTATACAGGTAGTGGCCGCGGGCGCGGTGACTACCGGTGCTATAGTTTCTTGAACGGGGACGGGATCAGGTGATGACGTTCCACCGCCGCCACCTCCTCCACCACCTCCTCCAGCGGCAAAAACGCTTAGGGAAATCAGAAAGAAGCTTGCGCATACTGCTAACAGATATTTTTTCATGGAAAGAATTGGTTAGGTCTTTGTTTCTTTATACAATATTTTACCTCTTAAGCAAAATCCGAAATGTATTAGCTGAGGACTTTTTCAAGTTTTTTCACTTCTCCTCTCTCAAACCTTAAATGATTTATAAATGCATTACCTCCAATTTTCAGCATGCGCCGAATCTCAATAAGCAAGTCTTTTACCAGGCGAAAATATTTTCGGGGATCTCGCTGTTTTAATTCAAATATATTTGGCGCATTCAAACGGGAATTGGGCATATCCATTTGCACTACATCGCCTAAAATAAAATGTGAAGTGGAAACTACATCAAAAGTCTGATCACGGAAGTGTCTTTGCAAGTCTGCCGGACGGGTTAAGTCCATCTTCAAGAATTTCCATTCTTCAGCTTTGCCCTCTTCCCCAATATATTGTGGATAAAAAATGTCAATTCCGGTAACGTTAACTTTTGCTTTATGCAAAACACGGCAAAGCCAAGGCTCCATTTTACGCCGGTCAGGACCGAGAATTGACGCCAAGTGCTCATCAAATACACTGGCCGGACTGCCATTGCCGCAAGCCAGATCAAGACATTTGAGCCGTTGTAAACTTTCCATATCCAGGGATCCACCTTCACCTAAAGCTCCGGTTAATCTGGTAAAAGAATGGACTGTTGCGGCAATAGTATTTATTGTTGCCTGATCATCCGAAGGTACTTCATAGCTCTGCATTACCTCTCTAACTAAATCCGTGACATCTGTTTTCTGCTTGAGATCTATGAGACTTATTACGGGTGGAAGTTTTTCTGTAGTTTTCATTTTGTCTTTAATATGGAGCGAGGAAAGTAGCATAAGTCAAATTGTCCAGTCAAGTATTATACACAAAAAAAGCCGCTACCTTCTCAGATAGCAGCTTTTCATATAGCAATTTAAGTCTGTTCGTCTTAAACGCGTTGAACGTTAACAGCGTTTAATCCTTTTGGGGATTCCTCAGTTTCAAAAGTGACTTCGTCACCTTCGTTAAGGTCGTTGAATGTTACTCCAACCAAATTGTTGCTGTGAAAGAATAAATCTTTCTGTAGGCCCTCTCCAGTGATAAAGCCGAAACCTTTATCAGTTTTTTTCTTGATCGTTCCTGTCATATTTGTGACGTTAATAGATATATGCAAAGGATGAAATATCATTTGCGGGAATAGGTTAGCAGGTTGTTAAAGTTTTGTCTATGTGAAATTTAAACCTGCCTCTCAAGAGCTTCTTCTATTTTGCTCATGCTGATCGGTTTGAGCATTTTGACAATTTCTTTATCTCTACTTGTATCAAGCCCGTTTTTCTCCATTAATAGACTTACCATCTGCATCAATTTGGTTAATTCCTGCTCTGTAATAATATCGATTTGCAAATCAATTTCTTCGCGCAAATCATCTACGCGTGAAGCCCTTTTCTGGGCAATAAGGACAAAATTAGAAAGAATAATCGCTTCCAGTGAAACTATCATTGTCAATAATCCGAATGGATATGGATCGAAAGCGGCAATACCCGGGATTAGATTGAGATTTGTAACAATCCAGATGGTGAACCACAGTATATTAAGTATCTGAAAGGTAAGACTGCCAAAAGCATCGGTCATCAAATCCGCAAATTTTTCTGAAAGTGTTCTTTTCGCCGCCGCCTTTGATTTCAGGCTTTTAATGATACGACGCGAGCTCGTAACCGGTTCGTAAAGATGAGAAAGGTGGTCTTTGGGTAGGTCTTTAGAATTTTCCATGAGGATTTGGTTATAGTTGAAAAGGCAATTTCATTATCATAGTGATAACATAATTTTCAATGAAAAAGTAATGTGGATTGGAAATCGGACACTTAATTTGTGACTTAGTCCACATGGAGCTGCATGTACGACGAAGTTCGGACTCACTTTAAGACATCTGAAGGCTAGCTTCCAGAAATTTTTTGAAAACCCTGCGCCAGCACCAAAGACAAAACTTTAAAATAAAATTCTTCGTCTGTTTTTACCAAATAGGGATTACCAATCATCGTTCCGACTGAAGTTAAAAGCAAATCTCCTTTTTTGGGTATCCCCTATTTTGTCTTTATCTCTTCATGTTTTTCTCTGGATATGTATATTGGATCATCCACTTCTGATGAACTTTTATATTTCCGACTAATCTCTTTATTTTATATTATACTGATGAAGATTATCTAAGAGAATACATTGATCTAGTTTTAGTATCAGAACTCAGCAGGAATGAATCCAATATTGATGCTATCAGGGAAATGGTCAGGTCAAGTGTGAATAGCTGAGTTTTCCAATTATGTCTTTTTGTGCTTAAATATAGTCAACTATTATATTTTGTCATGATTATAAAAAAAGCTACATTTAAAGATTACGAAGAAGTTTTCAAATTGTTTTGCGAAGTTCAAGACATACATAATAGCCTTTATCCGGAAATATTTAAAAAGGCTTCAAAGAAAACTATGTCCAAAAAAATGTTTAAGCAATATATTGATGACAAAAAAAATTCTATTTTAATAGCCTACTACAACAATAGTCCAATAGGTTATATATATATAACCATTAAGCCGAAGGCAAATTCTCCCATCCATTTTAAGCCGAGAACTGTTTATATAAATCACATTTGCATAACGGAAACGTTTCGGAAAAAAGGTGTCGCGAAAAAGCTGATTGGTCAAATCATAAAATTAGCTAAGAGTAAAAATATTTATAGTATTCAACTGGATGTATGGGGCCTAAATGAAAACGCCAGAAACTCTTTCAACAAACTTGGCTTTAAAACATTTAATGAGAAAATGGAGCTGAAGGTATAGAACCTGAATTATTTTATTCTTATCATGTAATAGCCTCTCTTTCCTATTTTTAGTCTTGTCCCGTCCGTTATTGTTGTAAATCTGTGATTTACGTCTGTAATTTTTGTATCCTCAACGCTTATTCCACCAGCCTGAATCAATCTTCGAATCTCGCTTTTACTTTTGTCTTTATCAATTGTGGCACAAAGCTCAACAAGACCAAGATTATCCAGACTCAATCCTAGTACTTCTAACTGTACTTCTTTAAACTGCTTTAA
>CAYZOB010000009.1:0-4817 GCA_964480115.1 uncultured Candidatus Peribacteria bacterium | reverse complement strand
TAAAATTTTCTTAAAATAATTCTAAAAAAAATCTAAAATTTCTAAAATAGTTAAAATTTGCCCGAAAAATTTCGATAAAGCCCTTTAGATGCTTTATTTTTCTATCGAAAAGTGTTATAATTACACGATGAAAAAAGATTTAAAAACAAAAATCAATCAGGTCAAATTTTTATTGTCTTCTTTAGAGAAGACTTATTTTGCAGAGCTGGTTAGTGCGGATCTTTTGACTAAAACAGGAAGAAGAATTTTAATCACCCGCATTGATCAGATTTTACTGGATGAAGATCGTATTATTGAAGAATTAAAACGCCGCAAGCTTTCCATTTTGCAAAAAATAGAAAAGTTTGTCTCTTATGATTATAAAAGCCTTTTAAAGAAGGCCAAGGATATTTACGAGACGATTGTGAATGACGCTAAATTAAAGAAAATAGAAAAGAAATTTAAAAACGTTTAACATGGGCAATCTTGAAAATCACAAAAATGAAGTACCAAAGCCTAAAGTAGCTCCGGAGCCTAAAGTAGCCCCGGGTGGCTCACCGGCAAGTGACAAGGCAGGCGACCTTCTGGACAGTTTGTTTACAAACATGCCTGGAGCAAAAAGGGACTTGGAAACTTTAAATGTAGAATTTAATAATCTGGAAGCCGACATTATCAGTGCAATCTGTGCCAAAGATACCGGTGAAACTTTTGATGCAGTCGCCAAACAGGTGGAAGAAAGTATTTCCGCGGATCAGGTTTTGTCGGTATTAATTGCCCGATTTGGTTCTGAAAATGCATCAGAAGCTGAGGTGAATGCGCAATTCAAGGCTCAATTCGCCAGTATCCATGCTCAGTATGAGAAATCTCTGAATACAATCAGGCAAGATCTCCATGATTATAGTAGAGCAGTCACAGATTCCAAGACGAGAGAGCGCTATTCCAAGCTGTTTCAGGATATTAATGGTCAAGGCGCACTTAAAGAGGGTGTTTTATCTCAAGCTGTAACCGCAGGAGGAGCAAAATTACGCCAAGAACTTGAAGCAATGATTGCCAGAGCCTTTGAAAACCCCACCGATACACAGGAGTCTCTACGCGCAAAAGAAGGCGCAAGGATGGAAGAATTTGCTGATAAAGATAACGCCGAATTAAAGAGCAATTTTGAACAATTAGTCACCAGGTTGAATGCCTTTGAACAAATTATTCTTAAGTACGATATAGAAAGGACCGGAGTTGCTAATCAGCCGAAGGTGGAGCGCAAATTTCGGGCTGATAACCTATTATTGGCTCTGTGGAATGCCATGCTTAAGGCAGAAAAGATGGATCCAAACATTTATAAAAAGATGGGACCTTTTTTGAGTGACGTGGAGACTTTAGTGAACAATGCTGCGGCAGATATCGGTAGGTTGCCAACTAGCGGGAAAAAGGCGGAAAGATTAGCGGAACTGGATATGCAGATTAGCAAGAAATTTGGCTATATTCAGGGATTAAAGATGACGGAGTTGAGCCGCGTTCGGTTTGATAATACCGATGATGCTTTTGATGTTGGTGTGGAATTTGAAGAAAATGGACCGGAACAGGACTTTAGGGACAAACTTGACGCCATGAGGAATGATCCAAATAACTGCTGCGTTAAACATTTCCTGGATACCCACCAGCTGATTGATTTGGAAGGTTACAGGGCTCAAACAAACTACCCCAGATGTCAAAGTATTCGTAGCGTAGAAATTACTTTAGCATATAGAGAATTATATGATCTTTGTAAGGAAAATCAGCCATATGCGGAAAAATACTTTGGTGGCGGGAGTCAATCCAGGCAATTTTATAATATTTTGGATAATAATTTTAAAGACGCCAGGGTGGAGCTCAAGGATCAGGTGTATCCATATTTCATGTGTGTTATGAATAAACAAATTCATATCAATACCTCTGCCTATAATCTTAGTGGTGAAGGGATACGAGACGCAGATTTTATCAGTCTGAAAAGTATGCCTGAAGGGGTGCTGGAATATGACAGTGATGCCGGAATAGTTTATTTTGTGAATGATGATGGACCAACAATCCAAAAACATCCTTTGATTCTAGTGAGTGGTATTGACGAAGCCAGAAGAATGATCGCGCAATATGGTAAAACCGAGAGAGGTTTTCTCCAACAGTTGACTGCCACTTTGCAAGCGGTTGGTGGTGTTTTCGGTGCGGCCAGTGGTGTCGTCAACAATGTTGACAAATTTGCCCAGGATTTGATTAAGGTTGCCGGTAAAACTCCTGCTCAGAGGCTGGCGGAAGCCAATCCGGCCCAAGAGACACAGAGATCAATAGACGAAGTGCTGAATTTAACCATGGAATTAAATGCTTTGAATGCTGAAAGAGAAAAGGTAAATCAGGATATTACCGATATTGAACAGATTGTTTCAGATTATGCTCACAATAATAATTATATTTTGCTAAGGCAGAAAAGAATAGATCTTGGAACTAAAATAGCCAATAAGCTGGCCGAAATTGATGCTGCCAGATCTCACCAGCAAACAATTGGTTCTGGTGGAAGTGGAGGGCAATATGGAGGAGGATATGGAGGAGGAAATGGAGGCGATATTGGTGGAGGGAAATATGGAGGAGGAAATGGAGGCGATATTGGTGGAGGGAACTATGGTGTAGGAAATGGTGGCGATATTGGAGGCAATTCTGGTAGTAAATCTGGTGCAAGCGAATCTCGGAATTCAGGTGGAAAAGAAAAAGACAGCGATAATCCTGAGCTTGAAGCAGCCTTTCAAAAAGCCATAGCCGAAAAAACGCAAGGAGATCCTAAATTAATCGCATATGTGAAAGAGATTATGGATAAATTAGAGCCTGAAGATTTGCAAAAATTCAAAGAAGCTGTTGTAGGGATTCTCAAGGGTGAAGCACAAAATGCATTTAAAAAAAAGCTCTTTGAAAAATACGGAATTAAATTAGCTTAACCGTGGCTCGGTAAGTACAGCTCCATTTTCTTCACAAACCCCGCATATCCATCTCTATTATCTATGCGAATTCTCGGCAAAAGCAGCATGTTATTTTTCACCAAATCCGCAGCCAAATCCGCTTCACCATACCGAGTCGTAGCGGCGATTTCATAACCGGCATCGCGCGCTGCCTGTACGACAACATCGTTAAATTTTCCCGACGGATAAATAAATCCTACCACCTTTATTCCAAAAGTTTTTTCCAGATAATTTTTACTTTCAACCAATTGATTTTTTACCTCCGCCACTGACGATTTTGCCAAATCCAAGTGCCCGACAGAATGCGAAGTAATTTCGATTCCAGCCTCAATCGACCGGCGAATTTGCTCCTCGGTCATATGCTCACGCGCCCCTATCATACCGGTAATCACAGCATTGGAAGCCGTAAATTTATATTTTTTCAAAACAGGCAAAGCCGTCGTATAAAAATCTTCCAGGCCATCATCAAAACTCAAAACGATGGCTTTTTTAGGCACTTTACCATCCACCAAATCCCGCAAATGAATCGTAGTATACCCCCCATCCTTGAGATATTTCATCTGTTTTTCAAAATCCGCCGGATTTATCGAAAGATTCCAGCCCAGCGCGTCTTTATTTTTATCAACGATTCTTACGTAGTGATACATGATGACCGGAATTTGTGTTTCGGTGTCCGGCAGTGGCGCCAAAACATTGACTCCGGAGGCCTTATTCCCCACATCCGATTTGTTCATTAATTCATCAATCTCCAAATTTTTCACAAATTCTGCGACGTTCACGCGCCTTTCATCAGGTTGCTCATCTTGGGAATAAGCCAAAAGGGAATAAGCCAACCCCCCAGCAATTATAACTGCCAGCAGACCCGGTAATAGATATATTTTTTTCATGGATTAATAGTCGCAGAAAGAAGGCTATAGTCAAATTTAATAATTTTATGTCTCCATGGGTCGCGTGCTTTCCGCCCTCGTGCAGCCCGCGGCTTGCCGTACGTTTCTCAACCGCTTTTTCTTTTTACCAGATTAAATTGATCGAAGATGCTCGTGCTGCCCGTGGCTTGCAATTGCCAATTTTCCGGTTCTTTTAACTCATGAGTTATCAGACCATTGTGCGAAAATTCATGGTGGATGTTGCACAGCGGAATCACGCTTTCATGGCTTATTTCAAAGGCGAATGAAATGCGGTGGTGCATGGTTTCAACGGGTTTTACACAGCCGGGATAGGCGCATTTGTGGTGATATTTCGTGCAAATTTCTTGATCTTTTTTCTTGCGAATGTGACGCGAAGGAAAAGTGATGTTTTTATTTTCCTGAAGCAGGTAATCTTGGATATCGGCCGGTTCGTTTTTGGTATTTCCGTTCCCGGGAACGGGTTTTTGATCTGAAATTTCCATTTTCTCTGCACTTTTTGTCTTCTCCTGCTTCTTGCTCATCTCACCTTTTATTCCCGCCGCAAACTCCAGTGCCGCCTCTACACCAACCTGCTTCCTCTCAATTCCGCCATTCAGCAATGCCATATCAGCCGCCTCCATTTCCTCCACTCTTTTCAGCATCACTCTCAAAGCCTCTTTGTTGGAAAGATTTCTGGCGTATTTTTGTTTGAATTTTAAAAATAAAATCTGCATTTCGGCATCGAGTTCGATCTGCATTTTGCTTGGAACAGCCTGACAAAATTGAGGTATTTCCACATCACCAGTTTCAGAATTTTTAGTTTTTTCTGCAAACAGCTCTTCTTGATCAGATTCGTTCGGATTTCCCCCAAACATGCTTTTATGCCTCAGCTCTTTCGTGAATTCGAAAAGTGCCGGTTTGCTCATGTTTTGGACATGTCCGGCAAAAATCTTTTCATTTTCCGGCGTGGCAATCG
>CAYZOB010000008.1:0-9304 GCA_964480115.1 uncultured Candidatus Peribacteria bacterium | reverse complement strand
CCAACTCCGGCAGTTTATCCAGCACTCTTAAGCGAAACCAAAGTAAAAATCGGCACGCCCATTACCTACAAAAAAGAAGAACTCACCGACTGCCGCACGGCTTATGGCCAAGCACTTCTCGACCTCGCCAAAAATAATCCGGACATCGTCGCGCTCACTGCCGACCTCAAAGATTCCGTCATGACCAAATTCCTCGCCGCCGAATTTCCCGCCAGACACATCGAATGCGGCATCGCCGAACAACATATGATGTCCTGTTCCGGTGGACTCAGTCTGGATGGACTCACGCCATTTTGTTCCACCTTCGGCGCCTTCATGAGCAGCCGCGCCAAAGACCAGGCCAGAGTAAATGACATCAATCACACCAATGTAAAAATGGTGGCTACCCACTGCGGTTTATCCGTCGGTGAAGACGGCCCCACTCATCAGGCCATCGACGACATGAGTTCCTTTCTCGGCATGTTTAATACCATGGTAATAGAACCCGCCGATCCCAATCAAACCGATCATATTATCAGATATATGGCTTCCCACTACGGAAATTTTTATGTCAGAATGGGTCGCCACAAATTTCCAGTCATCACAAAACCGAGCGGCACGCCATTTTACGATGCAAATTACAAATATGAATACGGCCGCAGCGATATAATCCGCGAAGGCTCGCACCTAACCATCGCCGCCACCGGTGCCATGGTGAACGAAGCGCTCAAAGCTCGCGAAAAAATTGCCGAAACCGATCCGGAAAAAGCCGCCACCATCGAAATCATCGCCGTCTCTTCCATCAAAAAATTTGATGCTACCCTCGTCGCCTCCATCAAAAAAACCGGCAAAGTCCTGACCATCGAAGACCACAATGTCCATTGCGGCCTCGGCAATCAGCTAGCCGCGCATTTCACCAATCTCGGCTTAAAGCCAACCACCTACAAATCCCTCGGGGTCACCGCTTATCAATTTTCCGGCACCTCCGATGCGCTCTATCATGCCAATGGTTTGGATGGCGAAGGAATTGCAAAGACAATTTCGGAACTACTACTATAACTCCCCTCCATATGCAAAAAATCACCCCACATTTATGGTTCGATAAAGAAGCTGTAGCAGCGGCGGAATTTTACACATCCATCTTTGAAAATTCCAAAATTACCGTCAACACAAAAATCCACGACACTTCCTCCGGAGATTGTGACATCGTCGGTTTCCAAATCATGGGCTTTAATTTCATGGCCATCAGCGCAGGTCCTATTTTCAAAATAAATCCCTCGATTTCCTTTAGTTTGAACCTAAAAACAAAAGAAGAAGTGCAAAGACTTTGGGACAAACTTTCCCCTGGCGGACAAGTTCTTATGGAATTACAAAAATATCCCTTTAGTGATTTTTATGGCTGGTTGAATGATAAATTCGGCGTTTCCTGGCAATTGATTGCACTTGGCGAAAACATCCAAAACCGACCAAAAATCACTCCAGCTCTGATGTTTACAAAAGAGGTAGCGGGAAAAGCTGAAGAAGCGATGAATTTTTATAAATCAATTTTTAAAAATTCTCAAATCAATGATATTTTTCGCTATACTGCAGGCCAAGAACCAGACAAAGAAGGCACAGTAGCACATTCTACATTTTTGCTGGAAAATCAGGAATTTATGGCTCTCGATTCCGCTCGACCACACGCTTTCAAATTCAACGAAGGCGTTTCCCTAATCATCAATTGCCAAGATCAAAAAGAAATAGATCATTTCTGGGATAAACTTTCCGCGGTACCGGAATCCGAACAATGCGGCTGGGTAAAAGATAGATACGGCGTTTCTTGGCAAATAATTCCAGAAAACATGGGAGAACTAATGTCAAAAAATCCCGCCAAAACCACTCCCGCCATGCTCAAAATGAAAAAAATTAATATTGAAGAATTGAGAAAGGCCGGAGAAGAATAAGGAGAAACCTTTTTTTCGTAACACGAAGCGCCCCATCAAAGCGAAATCTCAATTCCCCCAACTGATCCGTACCCCAAGTAGACACTTTAGAAACCCACTACCCGCCCCCTGTTGAGTTAAAAGATACTCCCTGTACTCAATCGGTGTCATTACGAAACGAATCCAATTTAATATTTCTGATTGTTTCCATCACAAAGGCATTCAGGAATCTCTTGCTAACCATAAAGTAATACTTTATACTTTAGCTATGAATAACCTCCTCCAAAAAATAACGGACAAGCAAAAAAGACTGGAATCATTTCGTCCTCTACCGGTTGAATTAGTTAAAAATCTGGACGAGTGGTTTAAGATCGAACTGACATATACTTCCAACGCAATTGAGGGCAACACTTTGACAAGACAAGAAACAGCACTCGTAGTAGAAAAAGGGCTCACAGTTTCTGGTAAATCCATAACTGAACATTTGGAGGCAGTGAACCATGCCCAAGCTCTTGAGTTCATAAAAAGTTTAGTCAGCAAAAAAAGAGAGGATATCAATGAAAAAGATCTGCTCGAAATTCATCATATTATTTTGAGTAAGATTGATGATACCAATGCAGGACGATATCGAAATGTTCCAGTTAGAATTGCCGGGTCGGCCGTAGTCATGCCTAATCCGTTGAAAGTTCCAGACTTAATGTCCGAATTTACAACATGGCTTCATGGCAAAAATGAAGATCATACAGCAAAGATTGCTGCTGATGCTCATTTCAAATTTGTTACAATTCATCCCTTTATCGATGGCAACGGACGCACTGCACGATTGTTGATGAATCTTATGCTTATGCAGGAAGGTTATCCCCCAGCATTGATCAAGAAAGAAGATCGCCTCAAATACATTAACGCCATAGAAAAAGGCCAACTCCGCAATGAGATGGATGACTATTATCAGGTCATTTATGAAAGCATTGATACCTCATTTAACATTTATCTTAAAGCTCTGGATAAAAAAGAGTTCGCTGAAACAGAAAAACCATCCCTTAAAGCTCAAAAGCTCCTCAAAATCGGTGAGCTTGCTAAGGCTGTGGAAGAAAACGTTCCTACCATCCGTTATTGGACTCAGGAAGAGCTTTTAGAGGTAGCAGAACATTCCCCCGGAGGATATCAGCTCTATGATGCTGAAATGATTAAACAAGCTAGGAAAATCCGTCAGCTTCAAAAAGAAAAACGTCTGACGATAGAAGAAATAAAAAAAGTGTTCAAATTGAAACAACCATAATTATTTCTTAGAGGTTCCTTAGCTGATTTCTTTCAAAGCGAAATCTCAATTCCTCCAACAACACCGACACCCGAACTTACCCTACCTCCAAAACCCCCACCAATCTCATAATGCCCGTCCCCACTGGCGGATTTGGCGATATGAACCTCCTGGTCACCGACTTTCATCTGAAACCTACCAAACTCAGCTTTGAGCCTTTCGCTCAAATATGATTCTTCCACCGAGCAGCTCGACAAAGCAGCTCCGGTGACAAAAACATTAACCTTAACGCCGGGAACTATGCGTTTCAACTGCTTAGCCTTCTTCAAAACTGCCAAAACATTGGCCACCAAGATATCCCTATTTCTTTGCCCATAAACATTATCCATTACAAATGAAAATGCCACCTCTTTTGTTTCCGGATCAACAGTCTTCTGCAAAGTAACAAGCTCATCAGACAAACTTTTATCAGCGGGCATACCGGCCTCTCTGGTAATAATAGAAAATCTATTTCTATCACCAAAAGTTAAATTGGTATCATTATTTATTTCCTTGGTAGTACAGCCCAAACATTGTCGTACATGTGGAATAACCTCAGCCAAATCTCCGGTCATTGTACTCCGGTAAGTTACTACACGTTCCGATTTATCCGCTACAAATAGTTTACTGAAACTTTCCAGCCTGGACCTGAAAATTTCACTTATTCCAGGTGTTTTCGAACTTGATTGCCTCAAACCGTCAAATTCCTTAGCCAAAATATCAACTTTTTTATATAAATCTATAACTTTCATTTTTACTTTATCCAGATAATCCTGTGCCAATTTAAATTCTTCGGGCTGAAGTTCATCACGCTTCTTGTGCAAAATAGATTCCAGATATTCTACATCCTCAGTCGCACCAACTACTCCCGATTGCGTAGACATTTCCTCACCAATTTTAGCAAAAACACGAATCACCTCTTCTCCCGGTATCAGCATCGCCTCCAATTCACTTACGTCATTCTTCAAATCGGCCCCATCCACAGCCTCGGTAAATTTGACCAGGCTGCCTAAAATTCTGGCAACCTTTTGCAATACCGGCAAAACTTCTTTTTCATTTTCTAATTTTGCTAACTCCAGCTGTTCAATAACCCTATCGGTATAAGCCGGATCCTTGAATCTTTTAGCCAAAGACGCCCCTACCTCCTTCGACCCAAACTCCCTGACCGCCTTCATTAACGATTTCTCACGATCCGAGAAATTATCCGGATCATTCAAGTCTCTGTAATTACTTTCAACCTGGCTGAGCAAATCAGTCACCCCGCCGCTTTGACCAATCACAATCGCCTCACTTTTTTCTTCCAAGACTTTCATCCACCGCTGCTCCTTACCACCTTCAAACATCGCTGGATTTTCGCCTTTAGCAACATTCAAAATATCCAAAGATTCCCTGTTTTTCATGTAATCATGAACAACCGCTTTCACCTCATCACTCATATAAGCATCAAGATCTACCGCTTCCCCGCGTCTGAACGCCTCCCATTTTCCGGTAATTTTCAGCAACATGAAATACGCAATAATAGGCTTCTGATTACCATCTTTAGCAGAGATATTGGTAAAATAATTCAGATAGGGTGTAATAACATCCATGACTTCCGCGGTCATTTCCGGCAAATTTTTAAGCCCGAAAGCCTTGTCAAAAATTACAGCCAAAGATCCCTTCATCTCTCCATAAAATTGCTCCAAAATCTTCCTCTGTTCAACCGGATCGGCATTCTCAGCAAGAGACCGCTGCATTTTCACCAAAGCATCCTCAATTTTTCTTGATATCGCATCATCTTGAACATTTTTTAAAAGAGAACAAGCACAATTAAAAATATTAAAAACTTTTTCCTGCATAAACTGAAAATTCCCACGATCCAAGGTCAAACTATCAAAAGATCTAAGAAACATAACACCCTCCCAGCTTGCAATCCGAGATGGGAGAGCAGATCCACCAACAGTTGGCGGTAATGCCAAAGACTTTTCATAAAAAGACGCATAATCCGCATTGGAATAATTGATATTGGAATCTTTTTTGCGATCCTTCTTACCAAATTTAGACAGTAGAGACCCCGTAATTTTCATAAAATCATCGGAATCATTACTAGATTCCTTTGAAATTTTAATCAACATTTGCAAATACTTGGCAGTCCTTTCAATAAATTTGTAATTGGGCAGACTATACAGGGCAATATCACGAATCAGTTCAACCTCAACCACGCTCATAGAACCAACACCATCTGCTAAAAGTTTATCCACCAATTTATTCAACACTGTAAGGAATAGCCCCTTGTTATCCTCAATCGCTTTTTTTATTTTTGTTTCAAGCTCAAATTCATGACCATTATCATGCTCCCGCAAGTTGGAATACAAAAATAATACCATCAAAACTTGCTCGCTACTTTCCGGATTTGCAATAAGTTTTTCCACATGATTCCAAATGAAATCCTGCAATTTGCTTTCATCAGCAACCTTGGATGGATCTGAAAGTACCAGCTCTCTAAAAAGGCTGCCACCAGTTCTCAAGTACGCCTCCACCGCCAGCATGGCCGTTTGTTCACTGACCGGAAACCATCTATTATTTAGAAAATCTTTAATAATATCTTCAATACAAAAACGGGATCCACGTTGAAGTGTGTATTGCTGAAGAAAAATAGCCTGCTCTTTGGTGAATGGCAGAACAAAACGTAGATGCCAAATATTTGAATACGCTCCGTAATTATGACTTGTCATGATTTCTCCGACAACCAGAGCAACAATATCTCCCAGTTCTTGCTGAGTGAAAAATTCCACCATCCAACTCCTAAATTGTTCAAGAGCACTTCCTACATCTTTTGAAGATAAATACTGAAAAGCATCTCTGACAATATCTTTAACATAAGGACGATCTTTAAAGTTTTTAGCATATTTCAAAGCCGTCCATGGTTCTTTTTCCGCCGCCTCCCTGATTATCGCCTCCGCATAAGGTTGATCAACATACTTGTCTGCAAGTTGCAAAGCAAGCGTAGGATTTTTTTCCACCAGCTCTCTCAAATAAACCTCACTGATATCCAATACTGTAGCGGCACCAGGTGATCGCTCCACTACCGCTGGCGCAGTTCTAACTCGCGCAGCTTTATCCAAAACTTCCCACAGAGTTGTATTGGCAACATTTTCTCCACTCGTACCAAAATCACTACAATAAACAGGAATTCGTGCCGGATCTATATCATAAATCATAGCTGCATAAATACGCACATTTCCATTAGAAGAAACATCTACCTTTCCATCATCCATAATTGAAACATGTATTGGTCTGAATTTATAATAATCCGACTTCATCAGAGATATCAGCTTTTCACGAGCTTTAGCTACACTGGTAAATATTCCAATCCCCGCATGATATCTCAAACTGGCAAGTTTCTCTTTTATGAAACCACTTTCAAGATCACCAAGTCTCCCAAACATTAAATTTCCAGACTGCAACAATTTTCCCAGCAAAGATGGTCCATAAGTCAACTTTTCTTTAACATCCATCCTCCCAGGATTGGTTTTATTACCAAAGGCATCGGCAATTAAATCATACAAGGGAGTTTTAGGGGGCACCGAAACCCTCAACTTGCGCACAAAGGCTTCCGGCTCAATTGGCCACCCAGCCTTACGAAGCACATCGGCATTATTTTTTAAAAGTGCTGTCAAAGAGAGTGGATCATATACATAAAATGCTCCTCCATTAAACCTTCTTTTTCCCTCATCTAACTCCACAACTACCAAACCTCTTGCCTCCAAATCCCTCCTTAATTCAGCTCTATCAATTCTGCACTCATCAAGAGTTTTAAACAACAAATATCCCAAAGGTTTATCTTCTCCAACCCTTATTAAATCATCTAATTTCCTCTTCGTTTCAAGAGGAGAAAAGGCCGATTTTCCCTTCAACACCTTAAGCCTCATCCCATCCTTCTCCACCGTAAGCTCGCCATCTGTTTCCAGCTTGGCAATGAGCTCCGCATTCAACCCTCTCTGCTTCAAAAAAGCTTTCATCTCCGCCATATCTATATACTCCAGTTTCACCCCATTATCCGTGACTTTTCCTCTGATTTTCCCAATATTAAATTTACCCTTTCTGAAAACCCCCTTTGCCGTCTTCGCCGAAGTGCCCAAAAGCGACAACATAAATCCCACCCAGGCATCATGCGGGGCGATAGCCCTGCCCACACTCTCTAAGCCTTCCTCAAGAGATTCTTCGCCAAGCTCCTCCATAAATCCTTTCATGAAAGTTTCATGTTCCTTTCCCTGAAAAATCTTGTTCAAATAACCTTTTTCTGCAAATTTTCTCAGCCATGTAACGCGGGATTTGGCTAAAACGCCATTGAACTTTCTGGCCGCATTCCCCCAAAGTGTTCCAACAGGTCTGGCTAAAGCTCCACTGGCCGCAGACATTACCACACCACGGGCATAGCCTTCGATTAAGGCACCGGGATCAAAAGCCCCCTTATTGCCATCCAGATAATCCAAACCGGCACCACTAAGGGTACTGACAGCGGAAATTGTAGAAATTGTAGCAAAAGTCCCCGCACCAACAGCCGTCAAACCCTGGCCGGTCAGCACACATGCACCAATCAAAACGGCAAATTTTCCAGCCTCTCTCAATAACGCCGTAAAAGCGGCAAGATGAGGACCCCATTTTCCTAAACCTCTTAAACCGCTGCTGAATCCAATATAATCCCCGCCAATATCCTTCAATTCTTCAGCAATATTCTCAATATTGGCGATGTACCCATTCAGGCCGTCATAAGCGGCGGAGAAATTCTGCAATAATTGATGCGCACCAGGTACGACATTGAGCTCGTTGCCAAGATATTTGCGATATATTTTCATTGGCCAGATTTTCCGGATATTTTGAAAATAGGGAGAATTGATATAGCGATCCACATCCTCATTAATTTTCTCCATATAAGGTTTGGATGGAGTTTTTCCTTCCTGTAAATCCTTCATCAGAGCATCGAAAGTTTTGAAAACTCCTTCCCCGCTCTTCATGAATTTGGCCAATTCCCGCTGAAACTTTAAAATTTCCGGATCTTTTTCGAAAATATCTCTGGCCAGATTAGCGGCTTTGGCATGACAAATATTCACGATTTGTGAAAATCTTTGAAAAACTTTTGGCGAAGATTTTTTCAAATCCCGAAAGAATTTGGCACGCAGATCTGCAGACAGCCCAAGCCCAATCAATCCCATTGCTTTTCTATCAATCGGCGAACCGTCAATATCTTTTTTCAAACCATCCAGTTTCATATAAAATTCATTGGCCAACCCGTAAGCTTTGAGTGGATCACTAGGTCTCCACTGTTCAATTTCCAACTGCTGTCCGGCAAAATTTTTAACCCATGTTTCTATTTCTCGATATTTTTCTTCATTATCCTGTAGAAAGATTACTTTCTCCACGCCGGACAAGCCCTTGGCATCGGCTTGTTCAGCTCTTTTAATCGCCCTTGCTCCGTTTGCGGCAAGATTATTACTTCTGTGAAAAATATCTTTCTGATAATCTTTTTCATATTTTGCATCATCGGTTAGCAAGAATAGCTTAGCTCTGGCTGAAGTAACGGCCATGTCAGCGCCATTTTTCAAAACATTATACTCCTCGGAATTTTTCGGAATTTCAAAAGTCTGCTTCACAATTTCGGTTTTATATGAAGTTTTGTAGACCTCGGTTTTTCTACCAAAACCATCCATAGCCCGAGGATTCATGGTATCAAGCCCCACCAGTTCCATCAGATCAACAGGCTTTTGTCTCCTATTTTCAATTTTCCTGGTTCGCATCAGCGGCACTTCGATTTTCAAAAGATCTCCGGCCAATTCTCTGACCGCTTCGGGATCAACCGCTTCTTCCTGAATTTTAACCACATTTTCATAGGAATCAACCAGCTCCTTGAATGACACGGCCACTTTTTCCGCATATTCGGCCATGGCAATATCCCCGGCTCCACCTTTCACTCCATCAAGATACATTTTCCGCACCGCAGCAAAATATGCCTCTCTTTTCGTATCTATTGCTTTACGTTCATAAGTAATCCGCCCCACATCAGTAAGGGAATCACCCTCGGTCACATCCGCCAGATCATCCCCAATTTTCGAATCCATACGCTGGG
>CAYZOB010000007.1:0-16238 GCA_964480115.1 uncultured Candidatus Peribacteria bacterium | reverse complement strand
TCGAGCAGATGGAAATTGAATATTTTGTTTCACCGAAAGACAAAACAGAGATCAAGAGAATTTTTGATGAATGGAAAAAAAGCTGCTGGCAATGGTATCTGGATCTCGGAATTAAAAAAGAAAGTCTACGTTATCGCGAGCACGCCAAAGATGAATTATCACACTACTCCAGTATGACCTTCGATATCGAATATGAATTTCCTTTTGGCTGGGGAGAATTAATGGGTTTGGCCTACCGAGTGGATTTCGACCTTACTCAGCATCAAAATTTTTCCAAAGAAAAACTGGAATATCTCGATCCCGTAACTAACGAAAAATATATACCCCATGTAATTGAGCCTTCCTTTGGCGCAGATCGCACCGTATTAATAACTTTGCTAAACGCTTATGAAGAAGACATTGTAGAGGGTGAACCGCGAACAGTTATGCATTTTGATCCCAAAATTGCCCCGGTAAAAGCCGCAATCTTTCCACTGATCAAGAAACCGGAACTAATAAAAGTCGCCAACGAAATTTTCTCAAAACTAAGTAGGAAATACAATGTTGAATATGACGAATCCGGAGCAATAGGCAAGCGCTACCGCCGCCAAGACGAAATAGGCACCCCTTTCTGCATCACAGTCGATTTCGAAACAATCGAGAAGGACAACATGATCACGATCCGTGACAGAGACACTACAAAGCAAGAAAGAATAGCGATTAGTGAATTGGAAAACTTTTTGGCTGAAAAATTCTAGAACCTGCCTCAACCCCAAAGACTTGTTACACAAGGCTATTTCTGCTATAATTAACAGATAAAGCCGAACCTATATAAAAACAAAAAATGCAAAAATTTGCAGTAAATGTATGGAATTTTATTGAGAAAAACCCGGTGACTGTGGTTCTTTGGATTTCAGGAGTAATTTTCGGCATCTGGCTTTTTATACATGTGGTTAGATCAATTTATCAGCATCAACAATCCAAACATTTGATATACCTTAAGGTCATCCTGCCAAGAGAAGATTCACAAAAAGACAAAGAAAAGGAAACCGAAAAGGACTTCAGGGAAAAGGTTTCCATCATGACCCAGTTCTTTCGCAATCTATCTGAAACCAGGGAATTAAATCCCTTCAATCAATTCAAAGTTTGGCTGTTTGAACACAACATTTTCTCCTTTGAACTTGTAGCTCATGAAAAAATTATTGATTTCTACGTTACTACACCACCATATTATCGAGAAATTATTGAAAAACAGATTACTTCATACTATCCCGCAGCCGATATTCAGCCTTGCGAAGCATACGAGCTTGGCAAAAAAGATTGCAAAGTTAAAGGATTTTATGCCTATGAAGAAAAAGACTATTGGTTTCCAATTAAAACCTATAAAACCATCGAAAATGATCCTCTTAATGACCTCACCAATATATTTACTCGTTTAAGTGATGATGAAATATCGGCAATCCAAGTGGTTATCAGACCCCGTAACGACAAATGGTCCAAAAAAGCTGAAAAATTTGGTGAATCCTATTTCAAAGGCAAAGCTAATGGTGAAGGAATAAAAATACCCTTCATTGGACCGATTCTCAATGTTTTTAAGGGAATTTTCCTCGGCTTTGAAAAAATGGAAATCGAACCCAAGAGCGATGGTGGAGGCTACGTAAGAATGTTGCAATCCAAAGAAGAGGTGGCCAAGCGCATTGGTGAAAAAGCTTCCGGAGCAGGTTTTGACACGGTAATACGCCTTCTTAGCACTGCCAAAACCGAAAGCAGAGCGGAAGAATTATCAAATAACATGATGATCGCCTTAAATCTCTTCAAAGACAGCTCCTCAAACTGGTTTCAAACCAGAAGACTATTTTTCATTGATTCAATCAACGACATCCTGTTTCTACACAATTTCAAACATAGAACTCTTGATAGTCATCTGATAATTATCGGAGAAAAAATGTCTATAATGAGCGAAGACGAACTTGCCAGTCTATATCATTTTCCCAGCAGCAAATATAATTACACCCCAAACATTCACTGGCTCGATTACAAAGTGCTTTCAGCACCAGTAGACACTCCCACCGAGGGAATCCTCCTCGGACATAATCTTTATCGTGGCAACAAAAAGGAAATTTATATAAAAAAACAAGATCGTTCCCGTCATTTCTACATCATAGGTAAATCCGGTTCCGGTAAATCCGCACTATTGTCATTCATGGCTCGCCAAGACGCTAAAAATGGTGAAGGCTTTTGCATTATAGATCCGCATGGCGACTTGGTTGACGAAGTAATAGATTACGTCCCAAAGGAAAGAGCTAAAGATGTCATTATTTTTGATCCAGCAGACGTAGAAAGACCAATGGGTATAAACATTCTCGAAGCAACCACCGCGGCGGAAATGGATCTCGCAGCCTCCCAGGCTACGGAAATTTTTATCAAACTTTTCGGTGATGAAATTTTCGGACCACGTATTCAGCATTACTTCCGCAACGCCTGTCTGACACTCATGGAAGATCACGACGAAGGCGCAACACTTATCGACGTGCCCAGAATATTTGTAGATGATGCATTTATGAAATACAAGGTAACCAAAGTAACCAACCCCGTAGTAAAATCCTTTTGGGAACATGAATATGCCAATACCGGTGAACGTGAAAGACAAGAAATGATTCCATACTTCAGTGCAAAATTTGGTCCCTTCATTACCAATACAATCATGAGGAATACTATCGGACAAAAGCACTCCTCTTTTGATTTTCGTAAAGTTATGGATGAAGGAAAAATTCTCTTTGTCAAACTGTCAAAAGGTGTCATTGGTGATCTGAATACTCAGCTGCTCGGCCTCGTAATGGTAGCCCGTATTCAAATGGCCGCCATGAGTCGTACCGATATTGAAGAAAAATATCGTAAGGATTTTTTCCTTTATGTGGATGAGTTTCAGAATTTCGCTACCGACAGTTTCTGTTCAATTCTATCGGAAGCCAGAAAATACCATTTAAGCCTAATCATGGCTCATCAATACATCAGCCAGCTTGTAACATCAAAATTCGGCAGCACCTCGACCGGAATTCGTGATGCGGTATTTGGTAACGTAGGTACAATTGCCTCATTTAAAGTTGGCGCTGAAGATGCTGAATATTTGGCAAAAGAATACTCACCATTGCTTACAGAACAGGACGTGATTGGTATTTCCAACTATAAAATGTACATGAAGCTTAATATTAACAACACGACTTCCAGACCTTTCTCGGTCGCCACAATCTGGGATGAAAGTGAGAAAAATAAAAAGATAGGCAAAATTATTCGTGAATATGCCAGACTGAAACACGGTAGAAAACGCGAATTTGTCGAGCAGGAAATCATTTCCAGAATTGGCATTGAAGTAAATTCCGCTCCAATTGACACCAGTAAATTACCAAGTAATATCAGTTCCGCCAAGGCCGCGGCAGAGGAAAACCCCATGGCGCAAATTCTGGGCAGTATGCCACCCCAAAGTCCAAATCCGACAACTACAAATGCAAAAAAATAACAATTTTCAACCACGTCACCACAAAGATGGTGTCAGGGGAGAGAGTTGAACTCTCGACCTCCGGGTTATGAATCCGACGCTCTCACCAACTGAGCTACCCTGACTTGGTAAAAAAATGCGATTTGGTTGCGGGGGGTGGATTCGAACCACCGACCTCCGGGTTATGAGCCCGACGAGCTGCCTCTGCTCTACCCCGCTTCGTAAGCGCAGGAAAAATACTGTAAAACATCTGGAAAGTCAAACACGATCCGCCTACCTGCCAAAGAAGAAATCCCACCATTGAGCAGGATTAGACATCCTGGTTCTCTTAGATAAACCGCCAACATTATCATCTTCCGATTCATCGCTACCACTCATCGATTTAGTCACATCGGGAGCTAAAACAATCACTTCCTCACCTCTATCGATCAACCCCAAATTCTGCTTGGCAATTTTATTAATATATTCCTCAGAAGTAAAATAGAGATAATCCTCGTTTTTCTTACGATTTTCCTCTTCAATAATATCATTTTCCTTCTGAAAAGATTCGATTACCTGATCAACCTGATAACTATTGTAAACATTTTTCGTCAACGAATACAACAAATAGCTTACCAGACTAAATTCAACAACAATGATTAAAGTGGTAAAATTGGAAGTATACGAAAAACGTGATGACATAATGATCTTTAAAACAGCGAAACTTTAGCATAGAATCATAATCATCAAAAGCAAAACTATGTCCATCCTTGATAAAAAATATTTTCACTTTATTGGCATCGGCGGAATAGGAGTCTCCGGTCTAGCCCAAATTCTTCATGCCAAAGGTAAAATAATCTCCGGATCAGATAATTCCTGCTCGGAATTAACCAAAAGTCTCCAGCAAAACGGTCTCAAGATTTTCAAAGGACACAGTGAAAAAAACATTAACAAAAAACATCAACTGATCATATATTCTCCGGCAATCCCAAATTCCAATCCGGAGCTGCAAAGAGCCAAAAAGTTAAAAATTCCCTGTCTATCCTATCCGGAAGCCCTGGGTGAATTAAGCAAAGAATACTACACCATTGCAATATCCGGCACTCACGGTAAATCCACCACCACAGCCTTAACCTCTCTGATACTGACAAATGCCGGGCTGGACCCGACAGTCGTAATCGGCACCAAATTAAGAGAATTTAAAAATAGAAATTTTCGGTCAGGCAAAAGCAAATACTTGGTGATTGAAGCTTGCGAATATCGTCGATCTTTTCTTAATTTTAAGCCGGACATACTGGTAATTACCAACATAGAAGCCGAACATCTGGATTACTACAAAAACCTGAAAGATTATCAAAAAGCCTTCAACCAATTAGCCATGAAAGTTCCAAAAAATGGCTACATCGTATTCAATAGTTCTGAAAAAAATCTCACCCCCATCCTCAAGCACTGTCAGGCAAAAATGACTGAATCAAACTCTCTAAAGGCAATAAAAATTTCACCCGGCATCCCCGGAGAATTCAACATCAAAAATGCCACTAATGCCGCTCAAGTAGCTAAAATACTGAACATTGACGACAGAATTATCGAAAAAACCATCAGGTCATATAAAGGAAGTTGGCGCCGCCTTCAATATAAAAGAAAAAAACTGGGAAAATTACAGTTCATCGATGACTACGGCCATCACCCCACCGAAGTCAGAGTTACCTTGGCGGCCATAAGAGAAAAACACCCGGAAGCCAAAATACTTTGTGTATTTCAGCCACATCAATACAGTCGTACAAAACTACTGTTAAATGAATTTGCCCATTCCTTTAACGCTGTAGACGAGCTAATAATCCCCAATATCTACAAAGTCAGGGACACCGAAAAAGATGTACAATCGATCAACACGGACATTTTTGTCAGTAGAATAAGAGAACATCAACCGAACGCAAAAAACGGCAATGGATTAAGAGAAACCGCTAATTATATCAATAAGAATTATCATAAATTCGACATAGTGGTAACCATGGGAGCGGGAGATATTGGTAAAATTTACAAACTTCTATAAATTTTCAAAGTTTTTTCCAGGTAGTACCATTTTTAGTGTCTTCCACGACTACGCCCAATTTCAATAATTCATCCCTCAATTCATCAGCTTTCTTAAAGTTTCGCTCCTTGCGAGCCAATTCTCTTTGATCAATGAGAGATTTTTCCTTTTCATCAAGGCTCATTTCTCCATGGAAAATTATTGAGAATACATTATCAAGTTTTTCTAAAAACACCCTGACATGGAAAGCATCTACTGCTGAAATATCACTCTTCTCAATCAACAAATTTAATTCCTTAACAAAATCAAACAAGGAACCCAAGGCACCAGACGTATCAAAATCGTCATCCATACTACTCTCAAAATCCAACCTGCAGCTATCAATCAGTTTTTTAACTTTGCTTGAAACCTGACCAACATCCTCACCGGCAAGTTTCAATTTTATTACAAAATCATGAATCCTTCTCAACCCCGCCTTCGCCTGATCCAGCAAAACATTCGAAAAATTCACCGGATTGCGATAATGAGTCTGTAAAAACATAAATCTCACCACCTTAGGATCATATTTCTCAAAAATTTCTTTCAGCGTAAAAAAATTGCCCAAACTTTTGCTCATTTTTTCATTATCTACATTAATAAAACCATTATGCAGCCAATATTTGGCGAATGAATCGACACCAAAAATCGGCTCCGACTGAGCAATCTCACACTCATGATGAGGAAAAGTCAGATCCAGACCGCCACCATGAATATCAAATTTTTCACCAAGATGTTTCCAGGTCATCGCACTACACTCAATATGCCAACCCGGACGGCCATCGCCCCAAGGACTGCTCCAGAAAGGCTCTCCTTCTTTCTTAAATTTCCATAAAACAAAATCATAAGGACTCTTTTTTCCATCTTTTACCTTTACCCTTGCCCCAACTCTCAAATCTTCCAGATTCTGCTTCGACAATTTACCATATTCCTTAAATTTCTTGACATTGTAATATACACCATCATCCAATAGATAAGTAAAACCGGATTTTTCCAAAGACTGAATCAACTCAATTATTTCCAAAATATGATCTGTAGCCTTTGGTTGTACATCCGGTACCATTACTCCCAAATCACCATAATCCTTAGCATAAATCGGAATAATTTTTTTGCTTAATTCTTCTACGCTAATCCCTTCTTTCTTTGCCCTATCAATCATTTTGTCATCAATATCAGTATAATTCGAGACATATTTGACCTTAAAACCCCTATACAAAAAATATCTGCGAATTACATCAAAAGCAACGGCACTCCTGCCATGACCCAAATGCGCACTATCATAGACAGTTGGACCACAAACATAAATTCCCACCTCCCCATCACGCAAAGGCTCAAAATTCAGTTTCCTCGCCCTCAAAGTATCATAAATTTTAATCATACCAATTTGGATAACAGAATTATCAATAAGCGTCCGCCCAAATCTACCATAATCATGGCAATCATAGGGGACAAATCAATCATCGAAATCCGATGAGGCAATTTCCTGGCCATATTAATAAAGGGATCCGTGGAGTCATAAAGAAATTCCACCAAACGACCTCTCTGAGCAAAAGGAGACGCAATAAAAGATGAGGCAATGGATCTTAATAAGATAGCCAACAACAGCAAGTTTTTTAAAATTGCCACCGCTGTTATCAAATAACCAATCAACATTATTTTTTCCATACAAAAAATATAATAGCAAAAAGCCCAAGGCCTATCAATCTAGACCCCCTTTCTTGAACAAAGCGAGTAAAAAGCACCACCGAACATGGAAATAATCAGTAACCACAAGAGTTCAGGACCGGTATTGCTTGTGTCAGCCGTCATATATTTAACCTGATCCTTACCGGCTGTACCATTCTGAACATTTGGAGGCTGAACATTTGTCACCACCCCACCAACTTTGGCCGACACTATTTTGTCAAAGCCATCGCTGATGTTGCCTTTCATATCTACAGCTGCCACGGCAAAATAGTATTCAGTGCCATTTTTTAAATTTGGAATATACCAGGTCGGTGCATTGGTAAAAGTATCCACTGCATTAGATAATTGGTTTGGTGATAAGCCAAAATAGACACGATAGTTTTTTACGGGATTTGCCAGCGAAGTCGTAGCAGCCCACGATAGAATGACTCTGCCGTCAGCCGGCTGAACATTCAAACCGGTAACTTTTTCAGTTTTTAAAGCGCTACCGGTTTGACCGATTTTGCCTACCTGAATAGTTTTATCATCGGATTTGGTTTCATTACCAAGTTCATCGGTAAAAGTAAAACTCAATTTATATTGACCAAAATCAATCGGGCTGGGAAAAGAAGTTTCATAATAACCGGCGACATTTTTATTTAAAGTATAAACATTACCTGCAACTACCACCTGAGCCTTAGACAAGCTATCCTCTGTATAAATTTTCACGGTAATTAAAGTTCCCGGATCTACCGAACCACTTGGATCAACCACTATTTGTGATACTTTTGCAGCTTTAGTATCAATTTTTAAATCCACAGTTGTACTGGTGGCAATGACCGTACCAATATCATTAACACTTGCCACATACAGCTTATGATCACCATCGGCCAATAAACCGGTGGTATAAGAAAATTTACCACTGGCATCCGTGATTGTTGAACCAATTTCCAGCTTGTTATCAAAAATTTTCAATTTTGAATTAGCCGGAGCTGTGCCACTTATAACCTGGACATTTGCACCAAAAGTTCCGGGTAAGGGATTTGTAATGATAATCCCTGATTTCACACCGCTACCAAATTCAACAGCCTCACCAGCCGCAACCGTGACAGTTTTTGTTCCAAAAATTGCCACATTGGCCATGTCTATCGCTTTAAGATTATAGACACCAGGTTGTTTAAAATTAAAAGCCAGACTGAAAACATGAGTTCCCTGATCTTGGACAGAATAAGTATAGTCGCCTGGTAGAGTCGCAAAACCACCATTTCCTCCGTCAACAGTAAAACGCACCGTTCCCGCGTAGTTGGTTACAGGCTGACTAGCGGCATCAAAAGCCGTTAATCTTAAAGTAACGCCCTGGCTGGTATTTACATTGGCCGACAAGTCCTCAAATTGAAAATGATCAATCGGACCTGATGAATTTCCTTCATCCTTGGAAGAAAAAGCCGCCAATTTCACTCTAGTATTAAACACTTCTGCCGAGGAATCAAAATAAACCACTTTGGCTCTGCCGGGTAAAACCTGATCTGTGGTCAGATCATAAAGTGAATAATTAACCAGACTCGCAGTATCAGAACTCACCAGGAATTTTACCTGCCCGTTTTCATCGGAAATATTTTTGTCATTAAAATACTTTATTGAATCATTGCCGGAACTCGAAACAAGCCTGACAATATGACCACTGACAGGATTACCGAAATCATCCCTTAGACTAATGGAGAGATTTGCCTTTTCCGATCCGCTATGAACGACCTGATTTACCGGAGTCAACTCGGAATTACTCATTGATAAATTACCTGCCAGTATCTTGAAGGAATTGGGGCGACTTGGTAAGGGATTTCCGACTACATTGGCCGAAACACCGTAAATACCAACCGCCCTGGTATAATAATCGGATATTTTCAAATAAGCGACCCCGTCAGCCCCGGCAACACCTTCAAATTGCAATTGTTTGCCTGTTGGCTGAGTCAAAGTAAAGTTAACGGCAGCTCCGGAGTAAGTCTTAGAAGTTCGCAGAATCACCGGATTACCTGCAACCGAATCAAGCCCATAAACCTCCAATGGTACTGTGGAAAGATTGTTTGAAGCCGCAGAGGCCACCACGGAAATAAAAACAAGCGCAGACATCGCCAACAAAATGTACCAAATTTTTATTTTCATTTTTACATTTAAATCTGTTAATTATACATTATATTTGCAAAGTCTTCAATCCACACCAGGCACAATCACCAAATTCGTCAAGTGAATAAAATCATTGTAAAATAACCTAATTTCGGTAAACTTGTAGCAACTAACTCAAAATGTTCAAAAAAAGCATCAAATATTTAGCATCAATACTGCTTTGGCTCACCATCGGTAGCCATATGACACAAGCAGAAAGCCCTCCACCAGTAAACTATCTCAAATCTGTTATCAATCTTCCCAATGCCGTGGAAATCAGAAAAAGTACTATTTTCGATGCCTCCCAATCTTATATTCCCGATAATTCCAAGAAAATTAGATACGAATGGGATTTTGGCGATGGTAATCGTAATGAAGGAATCGAAGTCCTCCATTCTTATAAGGAGCCCGGTTATTACGAGGTAAAACTAATTCTCGAAGATGGAAAAAATAAATCCGAATCTGCCCTGAAAGTTTTCGCCTACAGAAAACTTATTATTTTAATAACAGATCGGGCGGAAAACAAAGACCGTATACAGATCATCCAGAATTATGCTGAAAAAAAAGGAGTTTTCCTGAAAATAATCAACAGCTACGGCAGCAGTACGGAATTCATTTCCGAAGAAATTTTAACTAAAAAGCTTACAGAAGCGATCGAAGATATCCAAAAAGCCAAACAAATCACCATTTGGACTAAAGAAAATTCCGGTTTAAACGCAATTTCCAGATTTATTCAAAATAATTCCGGCAAAATTGCCGGGGATTTCAAACAAAAAACATTAATTGTATTGGACAATTCCTTTGAAAATAAAATTAACCGCACGGAACGACAATTCAATCTGATAAAACCAAAAATTATAATCATAAGCAAAGAAGGGGCAATAGATGCTTTGATTGAAAGCCTTTCAGAAGAAGAATTCATCAATTCACTCAAAGAAAGGGGCAGCGTCTATGAAATTATCAATTCGAAGAGTGGCAAACTGCTGCCCTGGAATTTCATGACCTATTTCGTAAATGCACTGGTTAATAGCGGTATTCCGGATAATACCATCGCCTTACTTTTACTTTTACCTGTCATAGCAACAGTAGTGGCAATTATGAGACAAGTAGTTGGTATCACTACTTTTGGTATCTATACGCCAACAATTATCACTCTGTCCTTCCTCATCATCGGCTTGCAAGCGGGATTACTAACACTTATAACGGCAATTTCAATAGGCATTGCCGCCAAACCTGTCTTAAGGAGAACCCGCATGCTTTTCATTCCCAAAATGGCCATAGTACTAACGGTAGTGGCCCTGGCGCTTTTCATTATCTTAATTCTAGGAAATCATCTTGGATTATTCGATGCTCAATTTCTTGCAATTGCCATATTTCCTATGCTCATTTTGAGTACATTGGTGGAAAAATTCGTTACAGCCAGAACGGAAAGTGGCCTTTCTTCAGCGATAATATTAATGATGGAAACTTTGCTTGTTGCAATTTTGGCGTATTTTATAGCAGGTGGTGAAATAAACCTGGGCTTAACAATTATAAAATTTGAATTTGTGAAAAGGATGATGCTTACCTATCCGGAATTAATATTCTTACTGCTAATTATAGATGTGCTCTTGGGCAAATGGACGGGACTCAGAATTCTTGAACGCATAAGATTCCGTGAAGCCATTAGACATATTGAAGAATAAACATGTTCTCATTTTTGAAAACCAAAGGGATTCTAGGCATTAACGCCCGCAATTTACTATACATAAAACCCTACAATCCCAAAAAAGCGATTAAGCTGGCCGATGACAAAATAAAGACAAAACAATTTCTTTCGGCACGCGGCATCCCGGTTCCAAAACTTTTTGGTGTTATTAAAGATATCACCGAATTGGAAAAATTTGATTTTAATTCCTTGGCAAATTCCTTTGCTTTAAAACCGAATACTGGCTACGGCGGAGAAGGTATTATTCCGGTTACGGAAATAAAAGATAATCACTATTATACAGCCGGAGGAACAAAGTTTAACAAAGAGGAAATCAAAGATCACATAAGAGATATTCTTGATGGGAGATTTTCTATTTCCAACAATATCGACTACGCCTTTTTTGAACAATATATTATTGCAGACGAAAGAATTGGAAAATACTCCTATGAAGGATTACCGGATATCAGAATAGTTGTTCACAATCTTATTCCGGTTATGGCAATGCTACGCCTACCTACAAAAGAGTCTAAGGGAAAAGCCAATCTTCACATGGGTGCAGCGGGAGTAGGAATAGACATAGCCAAAGGACAAACAACCTACATTTCTTACAAAAATAAAATTATTGAGGAACTGCCGGATGGCAAGGGCGCCATAAAAGGGCTACAAATACCATTTTGGGATCAAATTTTAACAATTGCCTCAACAGTACAACTGGTTACCAATTTGGGATACATGGCGGTTGACATTTGCATAGATAAGAACACCGGCCCGGTACTTTTGGAAATAAATGCGCGTGCCGGACTAGGTGTTCAAATTGCCAATTTAGCACCGCTTAGAAAGCGTTTAGAGAGAATAGAAGGCGTAAAAGTAACAACTCCTGCCAAAGGAGTGAGAATAGCCAAGGACATGTTCGGAAATATAGTTGAAAAAAGCATAGCCCAAATATCCGGTAAGCAGGTGATTGGTACCACCGAAAAAGTTGAAATTATACAAAAACAAAACACCATTCAAATAAATGCCAAAGTGGATACTGATAAAAAAATCAGCATTCTCGATGAGGAGACAGCCCGGAGAGCCGGATTAATGGACAATTTCAATGACTATGATGATGAAAAATCCACTTTGAAAGTTAAATTTACGATTAAAGGCAAAAGAATTCATACCGTTGTAGACATTGAAAAAATCACCGATAAAAATTACAAAATGATCCTGGGAACAAGGGATTTAAAAGAATTTCTTATAGATACAAACCTGGAAAATCTCAAAAAGGAAATTCACGTCAGCTCAGAATCCAATAGGGCAATAAACGGCATTTCCCCCATCAAAAACGTCAATTTTTTCGAAGCAGATCAGCAAATAATAAACATAGATGCCAAGATTAAGCTTCTATATTACCTAAGACCAATCAATCTTGAAGCGGAAAAGTCAATTTTCTTTAAGAACAAAACATACAATCCTCAATTTGAATATCCAAGTATAAAATTCAACATACTGGAAATTTTGGAAGAATTGAACAATATAAAAACGGATAATTCTCCACTGGGAAAGCTCTTTGAAGATAAAAAAAATGAAATTACTAAAAAAATAAATTTACTGGAATCGATAGATGAAGAATCATTCAGTAAATACTCGATAGATCTATATGGAGAACCAACTGATGAGGAATACCGCATTTGCAGGGAAAAAATCAAAGAAAACAGTTTCAAACAAGAAAAGACGGAAAAGCAAAGCTTGAACGTGGAAATAGCAAAACAAAAATTCGAAGAAGTATTCAAACAATACAGTCTAAACAACTGGAAGGTTAAAATCAAGGATAGTCTGGTTTCCAACTGTATAGCTGGAAAAAACAATAGGCTGTTTCTAAAAGCTGATGCTAAATTCAAAGCTGAAAGGATTCAGGAATTGATAATTCACGAAATTGAAACCCACATTATTACTGCGGAAAATGGCAAAAATCAACCATATAAAATCTTCAACAGAGGCCTGGCCAACTATCTCGTCACACAAGAAGGATTAGCCATGTATAACGTGGAAAAACAAGGAAAGAAGTATTTTCTGGAAAACAATAAGGCCCTAGGTCACGTAGTTGCAATTTACGAATCATTGAAAAAAAGTTTTAGTGAAACCTACATGACATTGATAGAACTTGGATTTGATGAGGAACAAGCATTCAGATCAGTCTTGAAGTCAAAAAGAGGACTTTCGGATACAGCCGCAAAAGGATCATTCACTAAAGACTACATCTATTTTAAAGGCTATTTTGAAATTAAAAAATTTGTTGAAAAAGGTGGAAAAATCAGCGATCTGTATTTAGGGAAATATCATTCAGGCGACACCGAAACGGTACGCCAAATTAAGGGAATTCAGCCCGCGAAAATAATCCCGACATGGCTAAAGAATTAACATCGCGTCACCAAAACTAAAAAACCTATAATTAAGCCTAATGGCCTCTTGATATAAAGATAAGATTTTTTTTATCGGATCTTTCACGCCCTTTGATTCCAAAAATGAAGCTACCAACATTAACAAAGTACTTTTTGGCAAATGAAAATTGGTGATTAAACTATCAACAACCTTCCATTCATATGACCCGGGATAAATAAAAATATCAGTACTTTTGTTACCTGAGACAAACCCTACATTTTTGTCGTATGTAGATTCTAAAACTCGTACGGAAGTTGTACCTACCGCAACGATTTTTTTACCAAGTTTTTGTGCTGAATTTAAATTTACAGCAACGGAAAACGGCATTACATAATTTTCAAAGTGCATCTTATGACGCTCGATTTCCTCCGCCATCACCGGTAAAAAAGTACCCAAACCGATATGCAAAAGTACTTCCTCTACTTGTACACTTGAAGCCCTCAATTTAGTCAATAGCTCATCTGTGAAATGTAGCCCGGCAGTGGGAGCTGCTACGCTACCTTCAACATTGGCAAAAACCGTCTGATAGTCGGTAAAATTCGCAGTGGAGTGTTTTATGTAGGGTGGTAGGGGAGTAGTACCAAGCTTAAACAATTTACTTTTCAAGTCTATCCCTGACTTCACCTTGAAATTCACAATTCTTCTCCCATCACTAAAGATTTTCATTACCATACATTCTAATTCATCATCAATTTTCATCAAAGCACCAACGCTAAAAGCTCTCGCCGGTTTGAGCAAAACTTCAAAAGAATCTAGAGCAATTTGTTTTAAAATAAATATTTCACGTTTAGAATTATTGATTTCAAAAAGGATTCTAGCCGGAATAACTTTAGAAGTATTCAGCACCAAAACATCATCACTGCCAATAAATCTCGGTAAGTCAAAAAAATTACAATGCTCGATTATATCACTGCCGGAATGATATACTAAAAGCCTACAACAATCTCTGGGAAAAACAGGATTTTGAGCAATCAATCCATCAGGCAACAAGTAATCAAAATTGCTGGTTTTCATGCAGACCAATTAACAGAAGGACTAGCCTCTACACCTTGCATCATAGACTGATCTCGCTTAATAACAATTAGGGACATATCATCATCCTGACTATGTCCATGAGTGAAATCCGAGACTTGCTTTGCAATATGATAATTTACACCTTCAGCGGAATATTGAGGTGCAAATTCCACTACAGCCGCCTTTAGACTATCCAATCCATACATTTCGCCTGCCGAATTTCTGGCCTCAATAATTCCATCACTATAAAGAACGACAAAATCACCTTCATCAAAAACAATATCCTGCTCCTTTATCAACATGGAATTATCGGGAACCATGCCCAAAGCAATACCACCTGATAAAATAGCTTCACATTCACCGGTAGCAGCATGATAAACGACGATATGCTCATGACCGGCTCCGACATATGACAGCCGTTGCAACTTCAGATCCCAGCTCAACATTACCATAGTTAAATACATGGCCTTTTTTACATGGCGCTTAATGTAATGATTAACCCTCACCAATATCTCATAAGCCGAAGAACAACTATCTGCAAAAACACTGATTAAGGAAGTAGCCATGGTCATTATTAAAGCTGCTGCAACACCGTGGCCGGTCACATCACCAATGTAGATATAGGTCTTGTCCTTTGAAAAAATAAAATTAAAAACATCACCGCCAACTTCACTTGCCGGTTTATTTTTAGCCACCAACTGCAAACCTGCGACTTGAGGAGAACTAAGCGGCAAAATATCCCTCTGCAGACTCGCAGCAATAGCCAGCTCATCAATCATTCTTTCACGATCCTTCATGTCAACACTTATTTCACTGAAACCATCGGTAACCTGATTGAAAAAATGTGCCAAAACACCTATCTCGTCAATTCTGGCAGTATATATTTTTTTGTAAGGCTTTCCGGCAATCAAAGCTTCCATTTGATCAAGTACAAGGGCTAAAGGTCTAACTATAAAATAGCAGGTGTAAAATGTGAAAATAAATAGAATAACTGCAAAATAAATTACTAAAAACCTAACATCCACGACAACACTCTCAAAATAGGGAAGGTAATAAAACAAAGCCAAAGAAAGTCCTGAAAATATCAGTAAGAAAAAAAACAACTTTCTAACCAGGCCTATTCTCAAAATTTTCATTTTTCCGTGGAATTAATAAAATCATTTAGAGATCCAAAAATGGACACAATTTCCGCTATACCAATCGCTTGGAAAACGTCTTTCACATGATCGTTTAAGCCGAAAATCACTAATTTACGACCACGCTGAACCAAATGGGTGTGCACCTCCATTAAAAATCCTATTCCTTCACTATTAATATATTCCAGATTGGTAAAATCAAATATCAAAAATTTCAAGTTAAACTCTTTAACAATTTCCGTAATGGTATCCTTAATCTCGGCAAAACCGGCCTTATCAAAATCACCATCAAAAACAACGATCTTATAATCTACAGATGAATCGGACTCCTGAATTTGAAAAGACAATGTGGTTGGCATAAATTATTTGTTATTTTTAATTAAAGAATTAATAAGATCAATTTCTTCATACTCATCAATCATCGTATAGAGCTTTTTCAGATGTTCAAGCGACTCTCCCGAGAATAATTCCAAATTATTATTATTTTTAGCTTTGAGCTCATCAATTTTCGCTGGATCATAGGTTGTTCTTGGCTGTAAACTGCTATCCTTGATCAAGTCCGTAGGAATATACTTGACAATGTCCGCTGTCCCTATGCCAGTTGATTCTCGATTTGGAATAAGCGCT
>CAYZOB010000006.1:0-21979 GCA_964480115.1 uncultured Candidatus Peribacteria bacterium | reverse complement strand
TCTATGCCTCAGAAAATTTTTCTCAAGGATTTGCGCGATCATGTGGGGCAGGAGATTGTGATGGAAGGATGGATGTTTAATAAGCGTGGCGCGGGGAAAATTTACTTTTTGGAACTTCGAGATGGCAGCGGGATTGTGCAGGGAATTGTCTTTGTGAAAGCGGTTTCGCCTGAGGTTTTCAAGATTGCGGAGGAGCTCACGATGGAGTCTTCCGTGCGTGTGACCGGTGAGGTCACCAAGCATCCGAAGCATGAAGATGAATACGAATTGCAGGTGAAAAACATTGAAGTGATTCAGCTGGTGAAGGAAGACTATCCGATTGCGAAGAAAGATCATGGGCCGGATTTCTTGTTGCAGAATCGTCATTTATGGCTGCGTTCGCCGACGCAAAGAGCGATTCAAGTTGTGCGCAATACAATTATCAATGCGATGTTTGAGTATTTGAATAGTAGTGGTTTTATAAAAATCGATGCGCCAATTTTGACGCCGAATGCTTGTGAGGGTACGACCGAACTTTTTGAAATTGATTATTTTGATGAGGGAAAAGCCTATCTTTCTCAATCCGGTCAGCTCTATATTGAAGCGGCGATTTTTTCCGTAGGTAGATGTTTTGATTTTGGTCCGGTTTTCAGGGCGGAAAAATCCAAGACCCGACGTCATTTGACGGAATTTTGGATGTTGGATGCGGAAATGGCTTTTGTGAAATTTGATGAGAGTATGCAGATTCAGGAGGGATTGGTGGAATTTGTAGTGCAAAAAGTGCTAGAGAAAAATTTGAAGGAATTGGTGATTTTAGAAAGAGATATAGAGCCTTTGAAAAAAATACGCGCGCCATTTATTCACAAAACTCACACTGAAGTGGTGAAGGAACTGCGTGAAATGGGCTCGGAAATTCAGGAAAATCAGGACTTGGGCGCGGCTGATGAAACGATGTTAACAATGAAGTACGATAAACCAATTTTTGTGGAAAAATATCCGGCCGAGGTGAAAGCTTTTTATATGAAACGTACCGAGGATGGTAAATTTGCTCTTTGTGCAGACTTACTGGCCCCTGAGGGATATGGTGAAATTATTGGTGGCAGTCAACGTGAGGATGATTACGATGTGCTGCTCGGTCGTATTAAGGAACATAAGCTTTCAGTCGAAGCTTTCGATTGGTATCTGGATTTGCGCAAGTACGGTTCTGTTCCTCATAGTGGATTTGGTATTGGATTAGAGCGTCTTACAGGCTGGATTTGTGGTCGTCAGCATATTCGCGAGACCATACCATTCCCAAGAACTATTGGCAGAATCAAGCCATAGTCTGTATACTCTCCGCATGCGTAAGATCAAAATTCCACTTTTGTACGAAGATGAATATATATTTGCGGTGAATAAGCCGCCGCGGGTGATGAGTGTGCCCGCAGATCATGCTATTCGAGCCGGTTCACGGGCATTACCGCAGAAGTCCGTCTTGGAAATTATCCAAAATCGCTACAGGGATAAGGGTTATAAACCATATCTTTTGCATCGCTTGGATATGAATACCTCAGGGGTAATGCTTTTTGGGAAACATGAGGAGGATCGCGAGGCCTTGGAAGAAATTTTCAAAGATGATCGCACGAGAAAGGTTTATTTGGCTTTGCTTAGGGGCGTACCGGAATCCGGATCTATTAAACATGGATTGGATGATAGATATAAAGGGGATAAAATGGAAAGAGTGGGCGAGGAAGATCAGAAAAGTGCTTCAAAGGATAAAGTTTCGGCACATACTGAATTTAAAGTTTTTAAGACTTTTAGAATTTTTGATAAAGAAGACTGTGCCCTCACTTCGGCGGAAATTTCAACCGGTCGTAAACATCAAATTCGTCAGCATTTCGCACATATCGGTTTTCCGGTGGTGCTGGATGAGCAGTATGGTGATAAAAAATGGAATAGACGTTTTCGCTTGAAGTTCTGGCTTGGAAGGCAGTTTTTGCATTCCGAACGTATTGAGTTTTTTCACCCGATTTTGAAAAAAACTATCAGCATTCAAACTGAAATGCCGGCTGATTTGCTTCAGACATTGCAGCGAATCAGGTCGGGGAAGTGGAAGGAGTAATTATTTCACCGTCACACTTTTAGCCAGATTTCTTGGCTTGTCCGGGTCGTTTTGGCGCAATAAAGCAAGCTGGTAAGCTAGAATTTGAACGGGGATAATGTTTACAATTGGAGATGTGGCTCCAACATCCGGCACTTTAATCCAAAAGTCGAAAACTTCTTCTTTTTCAGGGGAGACTCCAATAATAAATCCACCGCGAGCTTTTACTTCTTGGGCGTTGCCGAGAATCTCTTTTTTGCAGTCATCGTTGGCGACAAGCGCAATCACTGGAGTGTTCATGGTGATGAGGGCGAGTGGCCCGTGTTTCAGCTCTCCACCGGCAAAACCTTCAGCATGGATGTAGGAAACTTCTTGAAGTTTGATGGCTGCCTCAAGAGCCATGGGGTAGTTGGCTCCGCGGCCTATAATGTACATTGACTCCACATCTTTAATTTTATTGGCTATTTTTTGAATATGCTCTTCGTAGCGCGGATTTAACATGTCGTTTATTTGGCTTGAGGTACGGATAAGTAATTGTTTCCCTATTTCTACGCCACCGTCGCAGGCGTAGGCGAGCATAGTGAGAATTGCAAGTTGTGAGGTGGTGGCTTTGGTTGAAGCTACAGCCTTTTCCGGTCCGGCTTTGATAGGAATCACCATGTCAGCAATGCGAGCCATGTTGGAGCTTTCTACGTTTACGATTGCTGCTATTTTGGCACCTTTGGCTTTGCCAATTTCGATGGCCTCAAGAGTATCGGCTGTTTCTCCCGATTGTGAAATGCAAACTATTAAAGTTCTTTTATTTATAAATTCTTGATAATTTTGGAATTCCGAGCCAAAGACAAACCGTACTTGCTTTTTGGAAATTTTGGCGAAAAGATAGGCGCCAACCATTGCAACTTTTCCGGCGGTTCCACAGCCTACGAAATAAGTGCATTCAGCGTTTTCAATCGCTTTGGCAACCTGTTCGATGGTCTTGGGATCCTGATTGATGGCGCGATTCAGGGTGTCTTTTTGCTCCATTATTTCTTTCAGCATAAAATGCGCAAATTCACCTTTTTCGGCGCTTTCCACGTTCCAGTCTATTTCGATGATGCGTTTTTTTATTTCTTTGTTGGTTTTGTTGTCGTAAAAATTGATTTTCTTTTTGGCGATAACACAGATCTGATTGTCGTCCAGGTAGATTACTTTTTTGGTATATTTCAGGAAGGCGGGGATATCCGAGGCGATAAAATATTCACCTTTGGTTGTCCCAACGCCAATGATGAGCGGTGAGCCTTTGCGCGCCGCTATAATTTTGTCCTCATCCTTTTTCATGACTACTATGGCATAGCGGCCTTCGATCTCTTTGACGGCTAATTTTACACTGTTCTCAAAGGAATGTTGGCGAGCGTAGTGTTCGATGAGATGTGCAAGGACTTCGGTGTCCGTTTGGGAAACAAACTTGTGTCCTTTTTTGATTAAATCTTTTTTAATCGCCAGGTAATTTTCAAAAATTCCATTATGAATTAGTACAATTTCCTTTTTCTCGGAAAAATGGGGATGAGCGTTAGCTTGTGTCACTCCACCGTGTGTAGCCCAGCGCGAATGAGCCATGGCTAAGCCGGATTCGCCCAATTTAATATCTTTAATTTTAATATCACCAATCCTGCCGATTTCTTTGTGAATGATAATTTCTTGTGGGGTTTTATATGCAACCCCCCAAGAATCATAGCCGCGATACTCCAAATTTTTTAACCCTTCAATGACTAACTGAGGCCCATTTTTTTTGTTCCCGTAGTAGGCAAAAATTCCACACATGGTTTATTTTTTATATGCTTGAAGCTGTGTGATTTTAGTCTAAAAACTGAGGATTGTGGAGGAGGACTGCTTGACAAAAAGATTTATAGCAAGATAATTTCCTCCAGTTTTTTAGGTATTTTCGTGAGATTTTTATTGCCGTATTTTGTTATCAGGATCATGTCTTCGATGCGTACGCCGAACTCTCCTTCCAGATAAATTCCCGGCTCTACCGTGACTATTGAATTTTCTTTGAGTTGGCCTTTGTAGCTGCCAGCTAGAGAGGGGATTTCATGGATGTCCAGCCCAATGCCGTGGCCGCCGGCGTGGCCGTATTGTTCTTTATAGCCGGCTTTATCTATCAAGTCTCGGGATAGCTTGTCAGCGTCGATTCCCGAGATGCCGGCTTTGATTTTCTTGATGGCGTTTTCTTGAGCTGTGAGAACGAGATTGTAAATTTTGGCTTGTTTTGGGTTTGGAGTGGCGGTGAAAAGCATTCTGGTCATGTCGGAGCAATATCCTTTGTATTTTACACCCATGTCGATGAGGACGATGTCTCCTTTTTTGAGTTTTGTATTATCAGGCTCGTGGTGAGGTCTGGCGCTGTGAGAACCGAATCCAACAATGGGATCAAAGGAAATATCTTCTGCTCCGAATTCGTGAGCTAATTTTTTGATCTCCCAGGCTAGATCGATTTCTTTTAGTGGTTTTTTCTGATCTGATTTTAGCCAATTTTGTATAATTTTTTGATCTCAAGGAATACGTGTTCGTTGATGAGTTGGCTTGCTGTGATGATTTTAATTTCTTGAGGTGTTTTAATTTCACGAATTTTTTCAATTTCACCGGAAATATTTATAAAGTTGATGGACTTATGTTTTGGTTTCTTAGTCATTTGTTGGAACTTTTTATAACGAGTTATGGTCAAATCCGATTCTTCCACTCCCAGAATTTTTATATTGTGCTTACTGAGAATTTTTTGCCAACTTGCTGCTAATTCTTTCGGATTTCGCCAGACGCGTGTGATATTTACCAGTTCAATATTTTTTTTAATTGTGCTTTTTGCTCTTTCAATATAGCGAAAATCAGTGAAAAGATATTTTTTGTTTTTTGTCAGTAACATAAATCCGGCCGAACCGGTGAAGTTCGAAAGGTAGGTGATGTTGGTTTTGTTAGTGATGAGTTGGGCGTCGGATTTCATTAGTTATTCTTCAAAAAATAGGTAATGACTTGTTCCGCTTCGATGATTTCTGCCGGCATGCCCCGTAGAGTTTTAGTGACCTGGTGACGTTGATAGCCTAGGCGGATAAGTGCGTCGATGGCATCCGGATGAGTATTTAAGCTTGAATTTGGTTTATTATTGCCTGAAGAATTTCCCAAATCCCCGAGGTCTTCTACCTCAATTTTGCTCTTAAGTTCCAAGATCATTCGCTTGGCTGTTTTCTCGCCGATTCCCGGAATTTTACGGATGTAATTGTGATCTTCATTTAAGATGGCGATTTTCATTTTTTGGACGTTGCTGTTCATGATTTCCAATCCGGTTTTGGGACCAATCCCACTGACACTTAAGAGGGTTTTGAAAAATGTAAGTTCGCTGTAAGTGGCGAAACCATAGAGATCAAAGGCGTCTTCGCGGATGTTGCTGTAAATGAAGAGTTCTATAGTGGATGAGGATTCGGAAAGATTTGCAAGTAAATTAGTTGGCAGATGAACCATGTAGCCGACATTGCCTGTGTCTAAAATGATTCCCTTTTCAATTTTTTTGAGGACGTTTCCTTTGAGGTAGGCGATCATGGGAGTCGAGATTTATTGACTAGAATTGTTTTTGTTTTGTACCTGACCGTTGACGGTCAATGTTGAATTTATTGAGGAACTTTTTTTTAAACCTTCTGAAATTCCCCTTTTCTATCTGTTCCCGAATTTGCTGCATCAAGTTTAACAAAAAGTGCAGGTTGTGAACAGTCATTAGGCGCAGACCGAGAATTTCATTTTCAAAAATAAGATGGCGGAGGTAGCTCCTGCTGTAATTTTTACAAGTTTCGCAAGTACAGTTTTTTTGCAAAGGTGCTTTGTCTAATTTAAATTTTTTATTTTTGATTGCGAAGCGTCCCAATTCCGTCCAAAAAGCACCATGGCGAGCCATGCGGGTGGGATGGACGCAGTCAAACATGTCGATGCCGCGATCCACGCATTCCAGCAGGTCTTCGGGCGTGCCGACGCCCATGAGATAGCGCGGTTTTTTTTCGCTGAGGTGGGGGATTACAGTTTCGATCATTTCCAGCATTTTTTCTTTGCCTTCGCCGACGGAAAGACCGCCGATGGCATTGCCGGGAAGATCGAGTTCATTGATGAATTTGGCTGACTGGATGCGCAAATCTTTGTAAAGGCCGCCTTGGACGATGGGGAAAAGGGCCTGCCTGTGCGGTGGTAGGTAGGTCTGGGTGTTGCCTCGTGTGATGCTTTTTGTCTCCCCGGGCATAGCGAAGCATCCTTTGTGGGGACTTTTGCCATTTAGCCTTTCGTGTTCATCCTTGCAGCGTAGAGCCCAATTATGTGTACGAGTCATGGCTTGCCTAAAATATTTTTTTGTGGAATCGGCTGGAGCACATTCGTCAAAAGCCATGATAATATCCGCACCGAGATCATGTTGAATTTGCATGGCCTTTTCCGGTGTGAAATAGTGCTTTGAACCGTCGAGATGTGATTTGAATTCCACGCCGTTTTCATCGATTTTCACGGTAGTTTTGAAAGGAAGATTATCTTTGCTATAGCCTTTTTCATTGCCAAGTGAAAAGACCTGGAAGCCACCGGAATCGGTTAGAATTGGCTTATTCCAATGCATCCATTGATGTAATCCCCCCATTTTTTTGATTAATTTTTCGCCTGGACGCAGATAAAGATGATAAGTATTGGCGAGAATAATTTCGGCATTTAGAGTTTCAAGATCATGAGGTGAAAGTGTTTTTACGGTGGCTTTGGTTCCAACCGGCATGAAGACAGGAGTTTGAATGACTCCATGAGGCGTTTTGAATGTCCCGCTGCGGGCCAGTGAATTTTTAGCTTTATGTTTTATTTTGAATTCGAACATGTTGAAAGTGCCAAAGTTGTGTGTACTTTAGCATAAAAATAGCTCTCGTGATACTAATGATGAGTGGGGGCGTGGGCCGGGGCTGATGGGGTTGTAGGGGCTGTCACTGGAGCACCGTCCGGTGAGGTCCAGTTGTGAATATGATCAATTGGGGAGGTGATCCAGTCAACGCCGTTTTTGACGGATCCTGTAATGTTGGCAATTTTTCTGGTAATCCAAGTGGACGGAGTGGCGATTAGGCTACCTATCAGCGGAATGCGTCTTAACTGCATGCTAATTTGCTCAATAGGTCTGGCAATGGCGCGATCTAGGATTTCGTGAGCGGTTCGTGGTGCAGCCATGGCGATGTTTTTATTCAGCATCAAAGCGGAAGTAGCAATTCTAAGTGGTTTTTTTATAGCTTGAATAGGATGTAATATAGTATGAAAAGGTGAAAAAGGTATGCCTAAAGTTCTAACCATGGCGCGAATGGCTGTAGCACCTGGTTCGATTACTTCAATAGCTCTGCGAGGAGCCAAAAGTGCGGTGCCATCTATCATATTACCGGCTGCATAAATCGGAGTTTTTGGGATACTTACCATTTCTACCGGTTTTAACTCTCCGGCACGGAAAATTTTTCTCAACCATCGGCCAAAAGAACTGGTGGATTGTACGATGCTACTGGCGCTGCTGGTAAGGCCATTTTTGGCTTTGTTGTAGGCGTTTACTATTGGTGCTTCACCTCTGGTTACTGCAGCGGCACCGCCTCTGGGAGGATGCTCAGCGTTATCGTTTGCAGCATGACCACCATGTGCCGGAGAAGCAGGTGTGGCGTGTTCAGCATGCGCCGGAGAAGCAGGTGCTTCGTGTCCAGAAGCATCATGTGACGGTTCTGCAGGTGCGTGAGCATGTTCTGCTGACATAGGGTGTGTGGATTAAGAGTATTCCATCATAACAAAAAAGCTGAAAATGTCAATAACAATGAGTGCATTTTTCTCTATTTTAAGCTCTTTTGAGCCATTTGTTGTAACCACTTATCCACCAGTACCAAAGCAGCCATGGATTCGGCTACAGGTATGATTCTTGGGGCCAGGCAGCAATCGTGGCGGCCTAAGGTGGCTATTATGGTGTTTTTGCCTGATTTGGTGATGGTTTTGAGGGGTTTACTGATGGAGGGGACAGGTTTGATGCCTAATCTTATGATTATGTCTTCGCCGGTGGAAATGCCGCCTAAAATGCCACCGCAGTTGTTGCTCAAAAATTTGACGCTGCCACTTTTATTTATTGAACTTGAAGACTTTGTCGCTTGCATTTGATCATTATTTTCACTGCCTTTTGTTGTTGATCCGGCGAATCCCGAGCCGATTTCTATCGCTTTTACAGCTCCAATAGACATCATGGCCTTGGCCAATTCAGCATCTAATTTATCAAAAACCGGTTCTCCCAGGCCTTTTGGCGGATTTTTTATGACGATTTCAATAATTGCTCCTATGGAATCTCCTTCGGTAAAGCGAATTTTTTCGATGAATTTTTGCATTTTGGCTGCAGCTATCGGGTCGGCGCAGCGCAGCTCGTTACTTTCGATAATTGAGTGTAAAATCGAGGTGTTTTTAGAGGATCGCGGTTCAGCTTTTATGTCTCCAACCTGAATAGTATGGCCGAAAATTTCGGTTTTTGCCTTATTTTTAAGTATTTTCTTGGCAATTGCTCCAGCCATAACACGGGCTAAAGTTTCGCGTCCGGATGACCTGCCGCCGCCGCGATAGTCACGGAAGCCATATTTTAGATCATAAGTGTAATCGGCGTGAGCCGGGCGATATTTATCTCGGATATTGGAATAATCTTTAGAACGGGTATCTTCGTTGGCTACCATTAGACTGATTGGAGTGCCGGTGGTTTTTCCCTCAAAAATTCCGGATAAGATCTGCACCTGGTCTTTTTCTCTTCTGGTAGTGGCTACTTTTGAACCGGCAGCCGGTCTGCGTCGCTCTACTTCCTGCTGGATTTCAGCTTCGGTTAGCGAAAGTCCTGCGGGGCAGCCATCGATAATCACGCCTGTAGCAGGTCCATGAGATTCGCCCCAGGTGGTGATTCTAAATAATGTGCCAAAGCTATTTCCAGCCATGTGAAAGTTTGTAGGTTGGCTTTAATATATATTATCTTGACTGGTTTGTAAATTAATATTATAGTGTCATTCTAAATTTTAAAAATCTTATTGTATGACTGAATTTATTGAAGGTATGGGGGGCGCAGATCCAAAAGATTTAGTGAGATATGAAGATCATTTAGATTTAAGAGGAGAAAAATTGCCAGTTGGTCCGGGTACGAAAAATGGCCCGAAAGATCAGCCTGAATCTGAATCTTTGAGAAGGGATCTAAGGAGGCAGGAGGGGATAGCTGAATTGTTGTAATTGTAGGATTTTGAAAGTGGTGCCCGCCTATTTTATGTCACTTTCTTGACTTTCTTTTCAGCTGCGGCTTGTGCTTTTTTCATCTTGGCGACGAATTTGTCCACACGTCCGGAACTGTCGATAAGTTTTTGTTTGCCGGTGTAAAATGGGTGGCAACTCGAACAGATTTCAGTGTGGAAGTCTTCTTCCATGGTGGAACCTGCTACATAAGTGGCTCCACAGGCGCAGATGAAGTTTATAGTTTGAAATTTTGGGTGGATTTCGGCTTTCATATTGGGTTAATTAGATTATTTGCTGAAGCTCTGCGCGGTCTAATATACTTGAAGTAAATGGCCAGTGCAAGTAAAATTCCCAGCATGGTGATACCGATTTCTTTGTAGAAAGTAATGTTTAAAACAGAGATTCCAAGTTCTTGACTGACAGTTTGACCACTGTCATCTTTTATCGTGACTTTTACGCGATGATTGCCGAGTTCTTCAAAGCTGTAATTCAAGGCATTGCCTTCCTGGACTTCCTTTCCGTCCACTTCCCATTTATAGCTCATTATTTTGCCGTCATCATCGAAAGATGGGGTGGCGTCGAAGGTTAATAATGAAAATAAATCTACAATTTTCCTGTTTACGGCATCAGTTGTTTTCTTGTTGGAATCCGGGGAATTTGAAGTCGGACTGGTGGAATCGGCTTTGCCGTTGTTGGGATTGGTAGCAATGCTTGTTTGTGAATTTGTTCCGGTTAATTCGACTCTTGAATTATTGATTGTTAATTCAATAACCGGTGGTTTGTTGGTTGGAAAAGGATCGGTGCTGTTTGGAGTGCCATCATTGTCAATGTCGGTATCGATATTATCGCCAATGCCGTCTTTATCGGTATCTTTGGATTCATTTGGATTGAGAGGAAAAGCATCTTTTCCATCAATAACGCCATCACCGTCGGTGTCGGCTTTTAGGGGATCGGTACCAAGTTTTAGTTCTTCCATGTCGGTAATTCCATCGTTATCGTCATCTGTGTCGGTGTTATTGCCAATACCGTCTTTATCAGTATCCATAGTTTCATTTACATCTTTAGGCATTTCATCAGACTTATTGGGAACGCCATCGTTGTCGATATCCAAATCGGCGTTATCACCGGTACCGTCGCCATCGGTGTCATACTGTTCTTTGGAATTTAGGGGAAAAGCATCTTGGTTATCCGGAACATTATCGTTATCGTCGTCTTCGTCTTTGTCATTGGGTATGCCATCATGATCGGTATCTTGGGCGACATATATTTTGGTGAAAATTAAATTATCACTTGGGTCGTCAATCTTTGCATTCCAGGGAAAAATTTTTACTTTAACAGTTTGTTCTCCATAGGGTGGATACCAGTCTATGAAAACACCATCAGTTTTTTTTGCGAAAATGGAAATCACTTGATCACCGCTAATCTGCCCGTTACTATCGTAAAATCTTACTATTCCCAGTAAATCTTGAGCGCTATTATTTGTTGCCGTGGCATATATGCGAACTTTTCCGCCCTCGGTAAACTTATCTGTAGAAAATGTTATATCTTTTTCGTTGATAGCTATATCGCCGTTAAAGACAGCAAGTGCCGTGTTGGATATTGCCATTAAGCTAATCAGACCTGTGATGAGGGAAAGAGATTTTTTCATAGGATGAGGTGTTTGCTCTATTTGCTGGCCGCCTCTTCTTCGATTTTTTCTTGTATTTCTTCCATATTTTCTTCGTCTGATTCTTCTGAACCGGTTGTGCCGGCTAGAGCAGCGGCGGCTATCAATTCTTTATTATCAATAACGGAGATAGAAGCTACTTTATCATTTGGGCGCATTCGCATCAGATAAACTCCTTGAGTCGTGCGTCCTTGTGAAGGAATTTGTTTGGAATGCAGACGGATTACCTGACCGGCTTTGGAAATTATTACCAAGTCTGCGTCAGTATCTTTGTCGAGAACTTTTGCGCCGACAATTTTTCCTGTTTTAGCTGTAATATTGGCGGTTTTAACGCCGGAGCCACCGCGGGCCTGGAAACGATATTCCTGTACGGTAGTCATTTTGCCCAAGCCGTTTTCCATAATTACCAGTAGTTCAGCGACATTTGGATCTTTTACAACATCCATTTCTACAACTTCATCATTACCCTTTAATTTCATGCCGCGAACACCGATGGATGGACGACCTAGAGGACGTGCATCTTCTTCGTTGAAGCGAATTCCTTTGCCTTCGTGACTGACCATCACCACTTCGTTGCCCGGGGAAGTTTCTTTTATCCATTCCAAGGAATCTCCCGGGCGGAGTTTCATGGCTATCAGACCGCTTTTTCTTACATTCATGAAATCTTCTACCGGAGTTTTCTTGATGGTGCCTTTTTTGGTTGCCATGAAGAGATATTTGCCTTCGAATTTTTCGCCACTATTGAGAATGGCTGTTACCATTTCGTTTTCTTGTAATTGAAGAAGATTTACGATAGCTTGTCCTTTCGCTTGGCGGGAAGTTTTTGGAATTTCGTAAGTTGGAAGGCGAAAGACACGCCCTTGATTGGTGAAATACAACAACTCGTCATGATTGAAGGCGAATTTGATTAATTTGATCTCGTCCTCTTCTTTGGTAGTACCGCCTACTATGCCTTTGCCGCCGCGGTTTTGGGTGCGGAAAGTATTAGCGGGAATACGTTTGATATAATTTTCGCGGCTGAGCATTATTATTACCGCTTCGTTTGGAATAGTATCTTTTTGGGAGATGGAATCAACGGCATTTGGAACAATTTGAGTGCGTCGTTCGTCGGCATATTTTCCTCTGATTTCGATGAGCTCCGTTTGCATTATTTTGAGGACTTTTTTGATGTCTTTGAGAATGTTTTCCAGATGCTCAATCTCTTGGATTTTTTCGGTCAATTCATCTTCGATTTTTTTTCTTTCCAGGCCGGCAAGAGTTTGCAGTCTCATTTCGAGAATGGCTTTGCCTTGAAGTTCGGTGAGTTTGAATTTTTTTATCAATTCCACTAGTGCTTCTTCTTTGGTTTCCGACGCTCGGATAGTTTTGATTACGGCATCAATGTTGTCGATAGCAATTTTCAAACCTTCCAAAATGTGGGCTCTGGCAAGAGCCTGTTTCAGATCGAATTGAGTGCGACGGGTGATAACTTCTTTTCTGTGAGCAATGAAGTGTTCAAGTACTTGTTTGAGGTCGAGAAGATGCGGCTGAATTTCATCCACCAAGGCAATCATGTTCATATTGAAAGCGGATTGAAGCTGAGTCATTTTGAAAAGCTGATTCAAGATTTTCTTGGGATAACTGTCTTTTTTTAATTCGATTACTACGCGGATGCCGTCTTTGTTTGATTCATCCCGAATGTCGGAGATGCCCACGATCTTTTTTTCTTGAACCAATTCGGCCATTTTGGTAATTAAGTTTGCCTTGTTAACCTGGTAGGGAATTTCCGTAACGAGAATTTCAAATTTGCCGTTTTTCTTTTCAATTATTTCAGTTCTTGAACGGAGGACCATGCCGCCGCGTCCTGTGGCGTAAGCGGTTTTTATATCATTGATGTCGTATAATAATCCGCCGGTTGGGAAATCCGGGCCTTTTATGAATTTCATCAAATCGTCAATTGTAGCTTCCGGATTATTGGAAAGATGGATTACGCCGTCGATTACTTCGCCAAGATTATGTGGAGGAATGGAAGTGGCCATGCCTACGGCGATACCGGTAGATCCGTTGAGAAGGAGTTGTGGTAATTTCGTTGGCAATACGACCGGCTCTTTGTAACGACCATCATAATTGTCTCGCCAATTGACGGTTTCTTTATCAATATCATTCATCATTTCATCGGTGATTTTCTCCATTTTGGCTTCGGTGTAACGCATGGCCGCTGGCGAGTCTCCATCGATGGAGCCGAAGTTTCCTTGCCCTCTTACGAGCTGGTATCTCATGGCAAAATCTTGAGCCATTCTAACCATGGAATCATATACCGCAGCGTCACCGTGAGGATGATACTTTGCCAGCACTTCACCCACTACAGCGGCGGATTTGCGAAAAGAACCGCTGGATTTTAAACCGATTTCATTCATGGCGTGAAGAATACGGCGATGAACCGGTTTGAGACCGTCGCGAACATCGGGAAGAGCACGGGAAACTATTACGCTCATGGCGTATTCCAGATAGGAAGTCTCCATTTCAGTAGTGATTTGGCGATCTGTGACGGAGTCGGGTTTGGAGAAAAGTTGTGGAATTTCTTGGGGGTTCTCCGGATCGTTTAATTTTCCTTTTTTGCGAGCTTCGTCGCCTTCATCTCCTTTCTGTTGAATGTTTTTCTTAGCCATATCTTTTGGTTACGTATAGAGTTTTACGCGAGGGATTCTAGCATATAGTGGTAGATTTGAGAAATTAAAATTTTTTTCAAACTCTACAGATTGATTAAGCTTCACTTGCGTTAATACTAAAATATTGTACTTAGGTGTGCGTGCGCAGACTTTTTCCCGGGAATACTGGCTTTAGTAAGCCATTTTGTTCTTTTCGATCTCTTGCTATCTTGTCAGTTAAGGGATTTTTTGGTATAATTGTGCGATACTTTCAGATTAAAAATAAAACGAATGGATCAGAATCAAATAAAAACAAATCAAGCCGGTCTGGTTGCGGATACAGCTATCGCGCAGAAGGGGGAATCGGCCGGTAAAGAAGTTTTCACTCAGGGTGATGCGCCAAAAACCGATACTCCCGCCTGGTTACAAGAAGCCAGTAAGACAGCTGAAAATCAGCCTGTGGAAAATAAAATTGCGGATGTGGGGTTGCCTGCTGATCACGCTGTTGGGCCGTTGGCTCATTTTCATGAAGAAAAACCAACAGATACGCAGCTTGGTTTGAATCCGTCTTCAGTGATTGAAGTGACGCCGGGACTTGAGGTTATTGAGAAAATAGACAGTGATGCGGCGGCAAAAATGATTAGTGCCGGTTATGATCCAAAAACCGGGCGAAAAATTAAAGAAGGTGAGGGTGAAGCTGGTGCTGTTACGCAGAATGTAATGCAAGTGTCAGGACAAGATCCTCAAAAAATCGCGGTGGTGGATAAGGCCGCAGATAAGATCAAAGCCGAACAGACTGTTGCCAAGAAAAAGTCCATTTTAGAGAATTTGACTTCACTTTTTTCATTCAAAACAAAAGCTCATGAAGATGCCATAACAAAAATAGACAGCGAAACATCCCTTGTTTCCTTGCAGGAAAAACAAAAATATATCGAAGCGGAGAAGATTTATCAGGAAGGTTTGGCTTCGATTAAAGACTTGATTGCTCCATCCGCAATGGAAATTCTCTACGACAAAATTCATATGGATGGCCAATTTGTGCAATCATTCTACGTGTTTGCTTATCCTCGTTATATCGATGTGAATTGGTTGGCGCCGATTATAAATTTCGATGTGACTATGGATATTTCGCAATTTATTTATCCGATCAGCTCAGGTGATATTATGAAGATTTTGCGCAAAAAAGTGGCACAAATGGAATCGAGTATTCGCATGGAATCTGAGAAAGGTATGGTACGTGATCCGGCAATTGAAACAGCGCTGGAGGATGCCGAACAGCTTCGTACGGAAATTCAAAGAGGTCAGGAAAAATTCTTCCAATTCGCATTGTATTTTACTCTTTATTCCGATGATGAAAAGAAGCTGGAGAAGGTGACAAAGCAATTAGAAAGCTTGCTGGCCGGCAAATTGGTGATGGTAAAGAGAGCGCAGATTCAGGCTGAACACGCTTTCAATTCTTCCATTCCTTTGTGCCTGGATGAGCTTTACACCATTCGCAATATGAATACGGGGCCCTTGTCGACCACGTTCCCTTTTACTTCTTCAGATCTTACCTCCGATAAGGGAATTCTTTATGGAATTAATCGTCACAATGACAGTTTGATTATTTTTGATCGTTTCGCTCTGGAAAATGCCAATAGTGTGGTATTTGCCAAGTCCGGTGCCGGTAAATCTTACGCCGTGAAATTGGAAATTTTGCGTATGATGATGATGGGTACGGATGTGATCGTAATCGATCCGGAAAATGAGTATAAGGCTCTTTCCGACATGGTTGGCGGAACTTATTTGAAGCTCAGTTTGAATAGTGAACGTCGTATTAACCCTTTTGATTTACCCAAGCCGATTGCCGGTGAGGAAGTGCAGGCCGGAGATTTGTTACGTTCTAATGTGATTAACTTGCATGGCTTGCTGAAGCTGATGCTGGGCGATTTGAGTCCGATGGAAGAAAGTATATTGGATAAGGCTCTGATTGATGTTTATGCGCTTAAAGGTGTTACAATGGATATTGTCGATCCTTCTCCATATCAGCCGCCGACCATGGAAGATTTATCGCAGATTTTGAATTCTATGGAAGGGGCTTCCGGATTGGTACAAAGGTTGTCGAAATTTACAACCGGTTCCTATTCGGGAATTTTCAATAAGCCTACCAATGTTGATTTGGCCGGAGGAATGATGGTTTTCTGTATTCGTGATTTGGAAGATGCTTTGCGTCCTATTGCAATGTATATTATTTTAAATTATATCTGGAATAAAGTACGTAGCGAGATGAAGAAAAGAATTCTAGTTGTGGATGAGGCCTGGTCGATGATGCAGCATGAAGATAGTGCTAAGTTTTTGTTTGGTCTGGTAAAGAGAGCGCGTAAATATTATTTGGGTGTGACGACTATTACTCAGGATGTGGAGGATTTCGTGAAGAGTGATTATGGTAAGCCAATTATTACCAATTCTTCGATGCAGCTTTTGCTGAAGCAAGCGCCTTCGGCGGTGGATATGTTAGCTAAAATTTTCAATCTTACGGAAGGGGAGAAGTATGTGCTTTTAAATAGTGGTGTCGGACAGGGCTTGTTTTTTGCGGGAATGAAGCACGTGGCTGTTCAGGTTATCGCTTCTTTTACGGAAGATAGGATCGTGACTACCAATCCGGAAGAGCTTTTGAAACAGAGGGGAGAGGTTTAGTTGGTTGTTAGAATGGCTGTTAAAATTGAGCGAGGGCGGTGTTTAATTGATCGTCTACTTTAGGATCTGTGTTTTTTTCGACGGTAATATCCGGTGTTATTCCTTGGCCGTTTATTCCGGTGCCGTTTGGTGTGAGCCAGGTGGAAATTGTATACTTTAACAGTGAGCCGTCTTTATATTGACGAATTTCCTGTGCGACGCCTTTGCCAAAAGATTTTTTGCCGATGATGGTGGCAATGCCAAAATCTTTCAAAGCGCCGGCGGTTATTTCTGAGGCGGAGGCGGAGCCTTCGTTGATCAGCACTATCACTTTGTAGCCTTTTAGAGTGCCATTGCCACTGGTTTTCATTTCTTCCACACGTTTATCAACGAACTCCATTTTTAGAGCGGTCTTTTTTTCGTCGGTGAAAAGGCTGATAATATTGATTGCGGTATCGACGTAGCCTCCCGGATTATTTCTCAGATCAAAAATTAGCCCGACGGGATTTTCTTTTATCAATTCTTTAGCTGCAGCGGAAAATTCATTGTCTGAGTTATCACCAAAATCAGAAAGAGAAAGGTAGCCAATTTGCTTACCATTGGTTGTTGTGTAGGTTTTTGAAGTCACGCGTTTTAAAGTGATGGCATCTCTCATAACATTGAATTCCATCTCTTTACCATTTCTGTTGATGGTGATTTTGACCGTTGATTTGATTGGACCTTTAATTTTTGTTGAAACTTCTTCCAGACTCAAGCCTGCTATGCTTTGGTCATCCACTTTGGTAATGATATCTTTGCCCTGGAGGCCGGCCTTTTCGGCGGGGGCATCTTTGAATGGAGTTACTATTGTTATGTTTTTTTCGATAAGTTCGATGACGATGCCAATTCCTTCATAGGTGCTGGAAAGTTTGGAAATTAAGTCGCCGCCCTCAGAAGGGGAGTCAAAAACGGTATATTTGTCTTTGGCTTCCGCCACCATGCCTTTTATGGCACCGTAAATCAATTGATTGTCGCTTAATTTATCTTTATAGAGGAATTTGTTTTTTAAAGTGGACCAAGCATCTACGAGGGTGGGGTAATTTTTATTGCTGCTAAGGTCGTTTGTGGTCTTGTTAAAAGTTACGGTAATCGTGGGATTGTTGGATTCTTTAATTTTGTATAAATAATCTACCGCTTCGGCTTTGGTGATTTTTTTATTGCGTAGAAATTTCTCAGGTGTTGCTTTTTCAAGAATATTTAGCTGGGCGGCTTTGTTTGCCAATGGTGCTATGTCGTCATCGGCGTCAATATCTTTGAAAGGAAAGTCTACTTTTACGAAAAAGTGATTGGTGCCGATTCCCAGGCCTTCGAACATCGTTTTTAAAGCGTTGTATTTTGATACTTTGGCATTTATACCGAAGGGTAATTTCCCGCTTGAAGCTTGTATGAGCTTGTTGTCGAAGGCGGTTTGGATGTAGATGGCGTATGGTGAATTTTTGGGAATGTCGGAATATGGCAATTTGATGTTTTTCGAAAGATCGGCCATTCCATAAGTGAGTACCAATTTATATAATTCTCCTTTGGTTAATTGATCATTGGGATGAAATTTGTCGTCTGTTTCTACGGGAAGACGTCCAAGTTCGTAGAGAGTTTTGATGGAATTGTAGTAAGGGGTGGTTGCGGGAACGTCCGAATATAGGGCAAGGGCGTGGGAGGTCTGAAAGATGAAGACTAGAAACCCGGCTAAAAGGCGGAGTGTTGAATTTCTCATAGCTTTGTTTATACACTGTTTGAGCAACACAATCATTTGACTTTCTTGCCGTTTCGTGTCATAATTTGATAAATTATTAACAAAAACCAACATGAAAAATTCAATGTCTCAATCAATGCAGCTTCATCCAATGTTTACTTTCTGGCTTGGTCTTCTGACCGGAGCGTTGATTGTAGGCTTGGTTTTCTTCTACAGGGTATTGAATCCGTCTGATTACGAGTCGGCGGTTTTGAAAAAATTGAATTTGATCAAATCTACTACAACTCAGGTTGCGCCTACGACTTTGAATGCGTATCCAGTCGGAGGTGGGAACTATGCAGCGTATCCGGTTGGAGGTGGAAACTGATTGAGAGTAACCTTGGATTATCTTGGTTGGCGTTTGCTGAGAACATCGTCCAATTGATATCTTAATTGCTGAAAAGCTCTGGTTGCAGCTATGTTGTTGCTTGCCAGGGCTCGCCTTTGGCCTAGATCTACAAGTTTATCAAAACCCGGAAGTTTACGTTTGTCTATTTCGTCGACGTTATCTCTCATGGCTGATGCCGTTGTGATTCCCGGTTTGAGACTTTTTTCGTGGTTGAAGGCTGGATTATTACTGTCCAGAATGTCCGGGATACTGATGGAAAGCTGTTCTTCTGTTATACCAAGTTCATCAATGCATGCTAGAATATGCCCCATTGGGGATGTGCCGTAAAAGCTGTAGAATCCTCCCATTGCTGGATCTGTGAATTTGGGTCCCCATATCGGTGAGCTTATTGAAAAATTGAAATCGTTTAGAGCTGTTTTAAGGTGAGGGAGCAATTCTTCTTTAATTCTTTCAAGGCTGGTTTCTGTGTCACTGACATTAGCCAAAGCTTCTTTTAGCTCATTTTCATAAGACATGACCAGAATGCTAATTGCTCTCACGCGCTGGCCTCGCTGAAAAAGATGCTGTTCATTTGTAGGGTCTACATCTTCAATTACTGCCAGGCCTTCTTCGGTATAGGCTTGAATGGCCTGGAGGATATACTTTCTTAAAATTGTACCGTTCGGGTTGACAATGGCTTGGCCTTTTCCATCTTGTGTCGGATGGGTGATTTGTACAATACCTTGCATAACTTTTACATCACCTTTTATCCTGGCTGCGCGTGCCGCTTCGACGGGAATTTTCATCTGTTGGGCTAGATGCCAGACTTCAGTGAGGGATTCCACCGCTTCGGGATAGCGCCCGAGGAAAGCGCTCATTTCCGCCATCTGATCAAGCAGATGCAATTCCTGCATGGGACTGAAGAGGTCTGGATTTTGTTTGCGTTGATTGTTTAGGAGGGTTAATTCTTCCAGAATACCCAGAAATAGGCTGGTGCTCGTTTCGTCAAGATTACCTGGTTCAGACAGTACATCTCCGTCCGCGCCTTTGTTTTCCAACTCCGTTCTGATTTGTTCAAATTTAACTCTTTGCTCCAGGCGGGTGAATTCGGCGGCGGTGACTTGTTCTTCATCTGTTCCCTGCTTAAGTGCTTTGATCATTTCGGCATGTTCTGCAAATAATTGTTGTGCCTGTCCAAACTTGTGTCCTTTAAGACATTTTCTTATATCCATGCTTAATTTGTCGACAGGTTTCAAGTCGGGTCTGGTAATGGCTTTATCATAAAATTCTGCCATTTTTTCCAGTTGCCATTGTATTTGAGCGCCTTTGAATCCTGCGAGATAGGCCGCTGTAAGATGTTCCTCTGCACCAATTTCTTCCAAGGCTGTTATGGCTTCATTCATTTTGTCAAAACGTCCAAGATTGAGACCGTTTTCAACTACACTGACCAGCGAATCAATAATCAGCTTTTTCATCTCGGGTTTAAATTTGGGTATTGCGCCATGGTGAATTCTAAGCTGCTGGAGAGCTTTGCCCAATTGAGGTTTTTTAGTCGTGTCCAATTCTCCAAGTACGGTCATGGCAATGCTATAATTGCGACTGTAAGATCTTTCTCTTTTGCCTTCAGTGAGAGAAAGGTTGGCTCTTTCAATATAGTTATCCCAGAATCCTGTCGGTTGTTTCAAGCCCATGTTGTCAACCAATTGTGCCAGCATGGCGAATTTGCGATCATTTGGTACTCGTGGGTTTTGCTGAAATTTCAGATAAACTCTCATAATAAGGCTGTTGCGTGTTGAGGTTCCCATAGATGAGAGAGCCAGTTCACGGTAATTGTCGTGCTGCAGTTCATAACTTGGTTGTTTTTCATGAGGACTTCCGGGCAGAATGTAGCCGCCTTTATATAGAGTTTCTATGGCTTTGATGTCTTCACCATCCGGGATTTGGATTATGTCACGGGCGATGCTCATCAGATCGGAGTAAGATAGCTTGCTGCCAAGAATGGCTATGCATTGCAGAATGGCGCGGCTTTCTGGTGCCAACTTGCGGATGCGATTGCGATGGAGGCTTAGTAGATCCTGGTCATTATTTATTTTGTTCAATTTTTCCGCCATTGTTCTTTTGAGACTGATTCTGTCGCTGCCAATGTTGAAAGCCTTTTGGGGATCTTCCAGCAAACTGTTAATGATGGAAGTAAGGTCAAAAGGTGTGCGGCATTTGGCGGCTATTTCGCTTGGCCAATTCCCCAGTGAACGTTTTTGGCCGGTATTCTGGTTGATTCTGATCTCTTCCGGTAAAGAGTAAAATACGTAGTCGTAGGCGATTTGACGATCTTTTAAATCCAGTTTTGGCTTGCCGGTTTCCGGATCATGCAGGTGAATAATTTCAACGGTTTTAATTCGCTGATTTAGCGCAGGTGAGTGGCCAAGCTCGAAGCCACTTTGTGCAGATCTACTTTCACTGGTTTCTTCCTCCATCATCAATGTTCTGACCATGTTTTTTTCAGCGCTGGAATGATATTTTTCCTCCGGTCTTCTGAACCAGACAATAGGGCAGACGGAATTTTTTTTCATTGCTTTGAAGACAGCCATTATGTGTTCCGCCGAATGACTGTCAATGTGATGCAGGTCATCAATTGTCAGAGGGAAATGCCCATTGGTTCTTTTTAGAATGGTTAAGGCATTGATGCACCATTGGGCTATTTCTTTTGGTGCGCGGTGAGTTTTTTGAATTCTGGCATCTTCGGAATCTTTGGAGAAGGCCAATAATGGTGCCAGATCTTGTCCGACATAGCGTTCCATTATTTCATCGCCGATTCTTGCTTCCACGGCTTCGGCTACTTTGGTCGCGAGCTCCATCAGCGACGCTCCCGGAAGATTTTCAGTCGAGGCATCGAAGGATACAAGTATGGCTTCGGGATGTTCTTTTAAGGCTTCGTTTAATAAACGGGATTTACCAGAACCGGCCGGGCCACTTACGATGGCTAACTTATTGCCGCTATTTGGTTGCATTGCGGCTTTTAGTTTCGCCAATTCTGTTTCGTGGCCGATTAAGCGGTCCGGACCACCAATGTGTAAGCGAATTTTTTTTTCCGTGCCGGAAATTTTTAAAAATTCAGGATTTTCCTCTACGACGCTTGTGGTGTAGCTGTAATTTGTAGTGTTACGTCCACTACTCATTATTTTATGATCAGCCGGTGTTACATATACTGCCGGATGTTTTGCGCTCATCTTCCGCCATTTTGTGGAAGAAGCTTGTGAAGCGTAGCCGTTTATTCTTATGCTTTTGCCACTTTTGTGTAAAGTGCCGGCACCTGCGCGAATATTAACTTTTTCTCCGGTAGTTTTGAATAATTCAGCTGCCGAAACGCCGATATAGCCACCTCCACGTTGGGCAAAATCGATGATGATCAAATTTCCCACCTGATCCATGGTGATCAGAAAGTCTGGAGAATCGGCCAGGCTGGATACTCTGTCGAGAATTTGGCGAATGGTGTCCGCATTTTTTGCGGGATCTTGCAGGAGACTATGGATGTCTATAACTTGATAGGCGACTTCTTCAATCATGTTTTCGTCGAAACGTTCCGGTTGACAGGCTACGCTCAAAGTGCCGGCTAGAATGTCTT
>CAYZOB010000005.1:0-7951 GCA_964480115.1 uncultured Candidatus Peribacteria bacterium | reverse complement strand
GTTTCCGTACCGCAAACCAACGCAGGTGGACGAGTCGAATAGACTAAGGTGAGCGAGTAATCTATTGCTAAGGAACTCGGCAAAACAGTAGGTGTAACTTCGGGATAAACCTTGCCCGATGCGCGCAAGCGTGTCGGGCCGCAGTTAATGATTTCATGCAACTGTTTATCAAAAACACAGGTCTGTGCTAAGTCGTAAGACTATGTATACGGGCTGACGCCTGCCCAGTGCCAGAAGGTCACGAGGAGGGGTATTTGCTCTGAATCTAAGCACTGGTGAACGGCGGCCTTATCTATTACGGTCCTAAGGTAGCGATATTCCTTGTCGTGTAAGTTCCGACCCGCACGAATTGCGTAACGATGTGACAACTGTCTCAGCAATAGGCTCGGTGAAATTACAGAACTGGTAAAAATGCCAGTTTATTATAGAAAGACGAAAAGACCCCGTGCAGCTTTACTGTAGCTTGACATTGTTTCTGGATATTGCTTGCGTAGGATAGGTGGGAGACTTTGATGGTTCGCTTTTGGGCGGACTGGAGTCATCCTTGAAATACCACCCTTGCTATATCTAGGATCTAACTTTAATCGTTAAACCGGTTTTTAGGACAGTGTTTGGTGGGCAGTTTGACTGGGGCGGTCGCCTCCTAAAGAGTAACGGAGGCGCGCAAAGGTTCTCTAGGTTTGGATGGAAACCAAGCTGATAGTGTAATCGCACAAGAGAGCTTAACTGTAAGACTTACAAGTCGAGCAGATGCGAAAGCAGGTGATAATGATCCGATAGTGGCACATGGGTGCGCTATCGCTCAACGGATAAAAGTTACGCCGGGGATAACAGGCTGATTGATTCCAAGAGTTCACATCGACGAATCAGTTTGGCACCTCGATGTCGGCTCGTCCTATCCTGGGGCTGGAGAAGGTCCCAAGGGTTTGGCTGTTCGCCAATTAAAAGGGTACGCGAGCTGGGTTCAGTACGTCGTGAGACAGTACGGTCTATATCTTCTATAATCGCAGGATATTTGAGGGATGCTGTTCCTAGTACGAGAGGACCGGAATGGACAAACCTCTGGTGTATCTGTTGTCGTGTCAACGGCATCGCAGAGTAGCTAGGTTTGGAGAGATAACCGCTGAAAGCATCTAAGTGGGAAACTCTTCCCAAGATTATATATCCCAATAACCTCCACGAAGACTACGTGGTTGATAGGTCACAGATGGAAGTCCGGTAACGGATTAAGTCGAGTGATACTAACAGGTGAACGAACTTATTTTTACAGAGAACCTTTTCTTTGACTAGTGATTAGTGAAAAAAATTATAAAAGCCAGTATCTTGGTAGTTCTAGAGGTAGGGGTACACCTGTTCCCATCCCGAACACAGCAGTTAAGCCTGCCTTCGCCGATGTTACTGTGGTTTTCCCACGGGAAAGTAGGGCGCTGCCAAGATAGTGGCTTTTATTGTGCTTAGTGTTATATTTTAAGCATGAATGTAGAGCAGGAAATTAAAAAAATAAATGAGCGTAATGTACGTGTTGAGTTGGATAAGGCTTGGGAGACAAGCTGGACGCGCAGGTTAATTGTGGCTTCTTTGACGTATGCAGTGGTGGTTTGTTTTTTTGTTTTTGCGAATCTTCCTGATCCTTTTGTGAATTCGATTGTGCCTGCGCTGGCTTTTGTACTTTCTAATTTGGCCTTGCCGTTATTCAAAAAAATCTGGCTGAAATTCAAGAAGTGATAGTTTAAAATTCTGTTTTATGCGTACTGTTTTTATTTTTCACGGCGTAGGCGGTTCACCGAAGGAAAACTGGTTTCCCTGGCTAAAGAAGGAGCTGCAGTACAATCGTTGTAATGTTATTGTGCCGCAATTTCCGACGCCGGAGGGACAGACTTTAGAAAATTGGCTGAAGGTTTTTGAGGAATGTATGGTTGGGTCGGGTTTATCAGAAGAGGATATGCGCGACGCGATTTTTATCGGTCACAGTCTGGGTGGCCTTTTTATGTTGTCTCTTTTGGAAAAATATCAGATTAAAATGGCCGTTTTTGTAGCCAGTTTTGGCAAACTTCCCGGCAATAAATTTGATGATGGAATGAGGACTTTTGCTCCACCTGAAAGACAGGAATTCGATTGGCGGCAAATTTGCGAAAATTGCCATAAATTTTTGGTCTATCATGGTGATAGTGATCCTCATGTTGGGCTTGGAACTGCTCAACAGTTAGCCAGAAATTTGCATGCTAAATTGGAACTGATCAGGAATGCCGGACATTTTAGTGGCAGTACGGGCTTTGTTAAGTTTCCATTATTATTAGAAACTTTGAAAAAATTCCTGGTTTAGGCTGCTTTTTCCGTCGGTTCTTCTTTGGCTGTTGCCTCATCGCTGGCTATTGTTGTATTAGCTAAATCTTTCAGTTTTTGGTTTCTGGAAGTCATGGGATTGTAGCTTTCATAATAAAGTTCTACGAGTGCGGTGGTATCCATTTGTTCTACCTTTAAACCGCAATTTTCCAAGCCGGACTGAATTACGTTGATTCTTTGAAGTAGGTCTTTTTTCAGATTGTTAAATTCGGAACGGCGAGTTTTTATATCCGTGTAGCTGTCTTTTGGGGCAAGTCTTTGAAAAAAAGAGAAGAACTTTTTAGTTGACTCACCACTTTGAGCGCGCATAGGATCCAGCGGTACAATGACATAAAACTCTTTTTCCATGATATCGGCATATTCCACCAGGCGTTTGATATATTGGGCATATTCAAAGGTTTGTTCCTGTAGGAGCTTATTTTGTTGTTTTTCGCCAATTTTTTTCACACCGTCTATATAATCATCGATATTCAGTTTTTTCGATCTGATTAAAATTTGAATGGGAAATTCGAGCGAATTTAGAAAACTTTGGTAAGAATAAACAATGGCGTTTTGTTCTTCTTCGGATTTCAAATTGAAATTGATACTGGAAGTTTTTAAAACTGCGCGTACACCGCCATTTTTGAGCACAACAATATTTTCGCGAATTTCAGCGATTCTGAGATGGGTCTGTGTGCTATTCAGCTGTTGATTGCGATTGTTTTTGCCCGGAGAGATGAAATCTAGGAGTGACATGATGTTTTTTTAAGTGATAGGATTCTTTGTCGTCTGATAATTTTGATTTATTAATTGCTTTAGGCCTTCCTTTTTTTCTTGTTCGGTTTTTTCTGCGCCGCCTTGGGTGTCCAATACTTGAGTCAATTCTGCAAGGCTTTTCTTTTGCTTTGTGTCTTTTTTTTCAATTATTTTTTTCGTCTTTTTCTGACTTTCATCAAATGGTGGAATAAATGGTGTGCCAGTGCCTTGAATCCAAAATCTTTTACGTGGCAAAAGATGATATTCGATAAAGTGCATAAGAAATTCATCAAAAGGTAGACTGTGGATCTTTAAAAAAGCAAAAGCAAGTGTGATGGCAGAGATGATTACGACAGGTGGAAGCCAGACTTCCATAAAATAAGCTTTTGATAGTTGGATGTAGATGGCATAAGCAATGCCTCCACCTATACCACAAATAATCAATTGCTGGATTGTTAGAGTCCAGATGATAGTATCTTTACGCTGTACGTCTTGTGGGACTTTGAATTGCATGTGACTTTTTGGTTCGAATTTATCTGGTAATTATATCAAAAAATGCTTCGGATTACAATGCTGCTGTGCTAAAATGCCGCCGTTATGGATAATAAAAAAAGTGCGCCTTTGTCGCATATCCGAAATTTCTGCATTATTGCGCATATTGATCACGGAAAGTCGACTTTGGCAGATCGTTTCCTCGAAGTGACGTCGACGCTCGACAAGCGTGAGATGAAACATGGTCAAATGCTTGATACGATGGAATTAGAACAAGAAAGGGGAATCACGATCAAATTGCAGCCCGTGAGGATGAATTGGAAGTACAAAGGCGAGGACTATATTTTGAATTTGATTGATACTCCCGGGCATGTGGATTTTTATTATGAGGTTTCTCGTAGTCTGGCGGCTTGTGAGGGGGCGATTTTAGTGGTGGATGCGACTCAGGGGATTGAGGCGCAGACCTTGGCGAATTGTTACATGGCAATGGAGCACAATCTGGAGATTATCGCGGTTTTGAATAAGATCGATTTGCCGTCGGCGGAGGTGGATCGTCGTGCCAAAGAAATTGAAATTGCTTTGGGCATTCCGGTGGGTGAAATTATTGCCGTGTCGGCAAAGGAAGGTACGAATGTGGAAAAAATCTTGGAGAAGGTAATTGAACGTGTGCCGGCGCCTAAAGCTGCGGCTACTGATGAGCTCAAGGCATTGATTTTCGATTCAATTTATGACACTTACAAAGGGGTGGTGGCTTTTATAAGACTTAGATCTGGATCTGTGAAAAGAGGCGATAAAGTGAATTTTTTAAGTACTCAAAAGCAAATTGAAGTTTTGGAGGTGGGCTATCTGAAGCCAAAATATCAGCTGGCGGAAGTTTTATTACCAGGTGAGGTGGGCTATATTGTCACTGGACTTCGCAATGTGCGGGAGTCGCGCGTGGGCGACACGATCTGGCATGCGGGGAGCACGGGCATGACGGTGGAACAGGCGCAGCCGCTTGAGGGTTACAAGGTGGTGAAACCTTTCGTATTCGCGGGACTTTTTTGTGCGGATTCGGATGATTATCCTTTGTTGCGTGAATCTTTGGAAAAATTGCAATTGAATGATAGTTCTTTGACTTTTGAACCGGAGCATTCGGGAGCCCTGGGTCATGGTTTCAGATGTGGATTTCTTGGCTTGCTGCACATGGATATCGTGCAAGAGCGCCTCGAGCGCGAGTACAATCTTACGCTAATCGCTACGGCTCCTTCGGTTTCTTATATTGTGGTAAATATAAAGGGCGAAGAAACTTTCATTTCCAGTCCGGCGGATTTGCCGGATCCGGCGACGATTCGAGACATCAAGGAGCCATGGGTGAAGGTGGAAATTTTGACTCCAAGCGAGTCGATGGGGGTAATAATGACTTTATGTTCTGACAAGCGAGGTATTTCCAAAAATTCGCAATTTATTGATGAAAAACGTGTGATTCTGCATTTCGAAATACCTCTGGCGTCGATTGTTGTGGATTTTTACGACCAACTCAAAAGTATTAGTAGCGGCTATGCTTCCATGAATTACGAGCATTTGGATTATAGAGTGGGAGATTTGGTGAAGCTGGATATCATGATTGCCGGAGAAAAGGTGGATGCGCTGTCTTTGATTGTGCATCGCAAAGATGCTTTTTATATCGGCAGCGATCTGGTGAAAAAATTGAAGGAATTGATTCCGAAGCATCAGTTTACGATTGCTCTGCAGGCGGCAATTGGTGCGAAGATTATTGCTCGTGAGACGATTTCCGCTTTCAGAAAGGATGTTACGGGCTATCTCTACGGTGGTGATGTCTCTCGTAAAAATAAGCTCTTAGACAAGCAGAAAAAGGGTAAGAAACGCATGAAGATGATGGGCAAGGTAGAATTGCCACAAGAAGCGTTCTTGGCGGTGTTGAAGAAGAACTAGGGGTTTGACTGAAAAAGTTCAGACACATCGACTTGACAAAGGCAGTCTTAGTGATATGCTTATGCCTAATCTTAACTATTTTCTATGGAATTCAATCAATTGCCGGACGGTTTTGAAGGAGAACAAAAACGCCAAACCAAATTCGATTCAACGGCTGCAAAATTAGCTTTTGATGCAAAAAATTTAGTTACAAAGGCTCGCGAATCCTTGAAAGAAACCGGAATTGATAATGCTTCAAGTGATCAGGTTGTAGCCGCTATCAAACTCATAGTTGGTTCTCATAGAAAAGATTTTAATAAGGCCTTGCCGGATACTGAGCAGACTTTGGAGGGAGCAATCACCTCGAACTTATATACTGAGGAAGAGCAAGCAAAATTTGCTCAGGTTAAATCCCGTGAAGGTGTGAGATCTCAATACGAAGCCTTTATTGATGATGCCAAATTGCCTGAATCTGATGCTCTCAAGCTTAAAGAAATGATGAGCGAGGCCAATTATAGAAACGCAGTCGAGACTGCAGAAGAAATGAAAGCCAGCAAAATTCCTACTTACGAGCAAATCACGGCGGAATTAATGACTTACACCCCTGAAAGATTGAGAGATATTTGTGCAGAAATGGAAAAGCCTAAACTACAAATCATTTCTGACCAGAGCTTTGATGACAATATTGCCGCTATGAACGATAATAAGCATTACACTGCTGCAGATTGCCAACCACAGAAAGATGCTTTTGCTTATAAAGGCTCGGATTCTCCATATAATAAATTGGTCAAACCAGGCAAAGTGAAAGCAAAAATCATTGATGGAGTAATCCATCCAAAACAATTGGAAGGAGTATCCACCAGATTAGGCGAAAGAAGAACTCATTTAATTAAGAAGTTTGAGGCTAAAAAGATGCGTCTTGCTGATCATGCTGAAATGCAGACTTTGATTCAACAATCTTTGAGGGAAGCCAACGCCACTGGAGATAACAGTTTGATAGTAGATAATTGGGAAAAATGGGCGAAAGAAAATATTCCAGGGACGATAACTATACTTGATCCCAACACTTTGACAAAATCAACGCTTGTTGCGTGGTCCGATTTCTGTTCCGACCTTCGTCAGGCTCTCTTCGACGCCAACTATCCGGGCGATGGGGCTGGTCACGCCCGCGGGCGGGCCTCGGTGCAGGTTTTGGAAATTTAGTCTTTAAACTTTATTTTTCTTTAAATTTTATTTTTATTTTTGTTCAAGTTTGATATATTCACATCAACGGTGAATAGTCACCTGGCCGTTCTCCGCCTCAGGCGGGTTGTTTCAGAGCTAAGGCTACCGTTCACATGAGCGCACATTCAAAAGACATTGTACGCCCGTTTGCTCGCCTTTGGCGTGGTTTATAAGCGGGGACATGACATACGTCAGTGCGATCATACATAAAGCAAATAAACCTGCACGTGTGAGTCAGTTTTACCTCGAAGTCTAAGATTGAATTTTCAAGACTTATTCCAAGAGTATAACGCCCAGCACTGTAAACTAAACTGGTGTCTGTAATGTTTGATTTTTGGTATGATGAAGCTGAAAATTAACCATTTCATTCATGGCCAAGCAAAAATGTCCAAAATGCGAGTCGGTAAAAATAAAAAAAATATGGTGGAAGACGAAGGAAATGCAATGAATGCGGAAGGACATTTAGAATTGAAAAAATGATACTAAAAAACTTCGAAAAGCATCGGAACAATGGGTTTTAGACAGGAGCACTTTTCAGCGGATAGAAGACAAAAGTGGCTATTCAAAGATGGGTAAATGGAAGCAGGTACAAAAGTATTCAAAACACATACCATCTCCAATAATTAACTATATTCGGAACAAAGAAAAAGCTACGGAAATTTTGTTATTGGACGCAACGTTCACGAAAATCAGAGGCAAGGAAAGGGCCATTATGATCGCATACGACAGCGGAATTGGAGTAATTGACTATTGGATTGATGAGAGCGAAAACAAGACGGCATATGCGCTAATTTTTCAACATCTGGATAGCGTTGGGTACAAACCAATTTGTGTGGTGAGTGATGGAAACATATCGATTTTATCGCTAGTAGCTGAGAGAAACTTGCCGCATCAAAGATGCATATTTCATTTATTACAGGATTTAGATAGAGCTCTAACAAGAAATGGAGAATATATTTATGGATCGGATTATGTGCTTTATTCGCGTATTAAAGGCATTTTCAAGACAAACAAAATTGAGGATTTGCCGGAAAGACTGAAATTATTTAAATCAATTTCGTATATTTTCAAACACCGAAAATTGGTTTTGGAATGGTTTTATGCAGTATTGCCTAATGCCGTTTTACATCTTTCTTATGAGGAGAAAGTGCCTCGCACATCAAATTTATTAGAGAATTTTAATGGACAAATCAAACAGAGAATCAAAACGATGAGAGGAATGAAATCCGAGAAAAGTATGCAC
>CAYZOB010000004.1:0-14478 GCA_964480115.1 uncultured Candidatus Peribacteria bacterium | reverse complement strand
GCTATTGCTACTGCTACAGGTGTTGATGCTAATGATGTAGTGCGCTTTGCCCCTGCGACACCTTATCTTATCAATAAAGGAGATGCTAAGAGTTTCTATGTTACTGCCGATCTTAATACCGGCAGGAACCAGGATACTATCAAATTCTATGTTGACCAGGATAGTGATGTAGTTGCCCTGGGTGATAAATATGGCTATGGCCTGTCTATAACAAGAACGGCATACAACGGTGATACCGATGGACCGGGCGATGCTGATAGTATAGCTTGTTCTTCTTCTACTGACACAGATTGTTCTTACAGTCTCGTAGAAGGTGGAGATCTCACTGTTACTACCAGTGGTCCGGCAGCTACAAACGTAGCTGTAAACGGTAAAGATGTTCGTTTGTTAAATTTCACTATTACTTCCGTATCGGAAGTAACTTTCAAGAAATTCCCAATTTCTCTTGATACATCTACTGAAACAGCTACCACTGGTGGTTTATTGAATGCCAGTGATACTGTTGCCAATATTACAGATATCAAGATTATTAATACAGATACGGGTGCTGAATTGATGACTGCTATTGATGCTACGAGTTTGAGAACTACTCTAGGTGGTGCTACTGCGATTGCGGAAGCCAATGATGATTCTGAAGCTTTCCACGTCTTCACCGATAACTTCACGATGACTGCCGGTCAGAAACTGAATCTTGCTCTGACTGCGGACATTGCCAATAACACCGCTCTTAGCAACGCTACTATCATTGCTACTTTGCCTTTGGGTACAAGTACAAGTTACCCTGAAATCAGGGATGTACAGAACAAAGTTGTTGCTAATTCAACTTCTTTGACTCCGGCATCTACGATTACCGGCAAGACGATGACTATTAAATCTGCGTCTTTGGCTCTTTCATTGGCATCCACTCCGGTAAGTGGTGCAAATACTTACGTTAAAGGTTCGAAGGCTGTTCCTCTTACAGGTATGGTATTCGCTTGTGGCGACGCTTCCACCTGCCGAGTTACAGATATAACCGTGACAGGTGCTATCGATGCCACTGATAGTGGATCTGCTACCTTTATTACTACTGCTGCTGCTGCTTCCGGTCTTAGTACTACTAACGCAGTTCAACTGAACTCCATAGTAGGTAGTGTATGGCTTGAAGACGTAGCCGGTAAAGTGGTTGCTCCGGCAAAGAGCGTTGCTTCTACAACCGGTTTGGTAAGTTTTACTAACGTAAACTGGACTATTCCGGCCGGTTCAAGCCCCGTTCTCTATGTTAAAGGAGATCTCTCCTCAAGCGCGTTCAAGAACAGCAATGGTGAATCCGTTGCTTTCAAGGTAACAGCCGCTTCCAATGTAACCGCAGAGGATAAGGATGGTAACACTATTACCGCTACAGGTACTATAAACGCTCCAACTGTTACAACGGCAGATACATATGTTCTTGTAAATAATGGTGGCTCATTGACAGTTGCTGTTGATGCCGATACCGCCCAGGAAGATATTCTCGTCGCCGGTTCGACAGGTGCTGATATTTCCAAATTCAAGTTTACTACAACAAGGGAAGCCTTCCAGGTAAAGAACCTTGCTGTTAATAACCGACAATCTGGAGTTACTACTGCCACACTTGGTGATTATGATAACAACGTTAAGCAGATTACAATCACATACAAGAATAGCGCGGGAGCTGATGAGAGCAAGACGGGTACTCTCGTAGCAGGTACTGCTGTCTTCTCCGGTTTGGACTTTTATATTGGAAAAGACACCAGCGCGGTACTTTCCGTAAAAGCCGATACTAATACTATTTCAGATAATAAAGCTACGGCTGGTGAACTTGTTGATCTAAATGTTGCTTTCAACAATTTCGAAGCGATAGCTCTATCCAGTGGCGAAACCTACAAGGCGGACAAAGTTGACGCCACCGTAGTAGCTACCGGTTCCAATCTTTCTTTTGGTACTGTCACTTGGACCGACGGCGGAGTGTACGATATAAACACTGCGGCTGAGATTTCTTCAGCTACTCTTGGTTCTACGGTAACTCTTACTGTAAATGACGAAGTTGATACCAATCCCGGAAACTTACCTGTTGGTACATTGCTTTGCCAGGGAACTGTTACGAATTGCGCATCAACCACTCAAGCTAAATTCGTTGTAACCAACTGGGCGGAAGGAACGACATTCACCGATGCTGGTAACACAGGTGATAGTGTAACGGCAATAGTTATTGACAACGCTGACACAGCAGTAGCTGATGCCGACAATCTGGTTTACGCTCTACCGGGTACAGGTTACTTGACAGGAGCTCAGCAGATGCAGGTTTATGAAACAAAGCCAACTCTCGGCCTTGCTACAGCTTCTCCATCCGGAGCAAGAAGCGTCGCGTCAAGCGATGATGCGTTCGTGTTCACTGTAAGCGCAAATCCTCAGGAGCAGGTTAACTTAAGAGCAGGTGTGACCTTTGACATTGGTACATCGGCAGCTACCGATGGTTTTGATAGCGCTGGTGGTAATAATGCGGCAAGCGCAGCCAGTACAGCCGCAGGTACACAATTAGACGGATCATCCGTATCTACCGCGCTCGATAACTTCTTGGCAACTGATTCCGTCGCAATGATTGCTACCGGGCAGGATCTTGCTAACTATGACAGGCTATCATTCTGGTTTAGATATGATGGTGCTGCCATGCCAACATTTGCAGCCATAAGCTACAATATAACCGCAACTGGAGCTACTGCCAGTGCTCCAACTTCAGGAGCTATCGCGCTTTCCCAGACCGCTTGCGGAGGAGCTACTGCTTCACCGGTTAATGCAACATGGTATTACTGTGATGTTTCAATTAATACCATCAACGCCGCTGCCGACAATCATTTCCATTGGATCCTTGCTGATATTAGTGGCCTAACAATGGGATCTGACGTTCTCTATCTCGATAAAGTAATGGCTTATAACGACAAGATCGTAGTTGGTGTTTCAACCGATGCAGATCTTGATACTTATGCCAACAATGCAAGTAACGCTGGTGCGCCTGTAGCCGTTCTCCTCAAGGAAGGTTCTACTACCAAGGCGACAGGTTATGTTACTACCACTACTAATGGTGCAAGTGCCACAAGTACAGGTTCGGTAACATTCATACCAACTACTCAAATTGAAGTTGCCAAGAATACAGCTAAGACTTTGACTGTAAACCTGAATTCAGGAGACTTGGTCAATGAGGACACAGGTTCAGACGATCCTGTAACCTTCTCTATCGCTCTTGGATCTTCCGCTGATGGTACTGTTACATCCGGTGGCTTCTGGTGGAATGATACCAATGTTGATTTGAATAACAGTGGTGCCGTTACTGCTGCTGAATTGACAGCCAGTGCTATCAAATGGACAGGTAAAGTTGCGGCTACAACACTTAATAGTAACACTGTTAAGTATTAGTATTAACCTTACCGGCTTTGACACAATAAGAGTTTAAGCAAAAAGCCCCCTGACATTTCGTCGGGGGGCTTTTTTTATATCAAAATTTATACTATAATCTCGCTGCGCTTATCACTAATAACTATAAGATGAAAAAAATAATACCACTATTTGTTCTTTCAGTCCTGATTTTTACCGCTTGTGGCGATAGCAAATGGAATAAGCCAAAGTCGGAAATTAGTCCGGAACAGAGAACTTATGAAGAGAAAATTATCAAAGAGCAAATGACTATTCTGGATAAAGATCCCGCTAATATCAAGGCTCTCTTTCAAGTTGCCTTCGAGTATCAGTTTCTTGGTGACTATAGAAAAGCTGTGAAATTCTACGAGGAAGTCCTCAAAAATGATACTAATCACATAGTGGCTCTGAACAACCTGGCTGATATTTATGAGACCTTGGAAGAATACGACGCAGCTGCCGAATACATCAAAAGACTCTACTCTTTAAGTCCTGAAAATTCCGAAGCCATAAGAGACACCGTCAGGATTCTACTTCTAGCCGGCGATGATTTTCACGCCCAGGAAGCGCTTGACAATTTTGTCAAAGAAAAAAGAAAAGATATCAAATCACTTGCAAATTCCGCCCAATTGATATCTACCCTGAAACAACAAATAGAAGATTACCAAAAGGCCGCCGGGAAATAAGAAATCAATAATACTTTTGTCAAACAAAAACCGCCATATATTTTTGCTGCAACTATAGATAAATGCTAAACTCCCAACCAGTAATTTCTTATCAATAAATCATAAATCCCATGGAAAAAAACAAACTCCTCAGAACACTCTTTAAGCTAGGTTTAACCCTGGGTCTATTTATAAGCCTCAGTGCCGGCGCAGCCTTTGCCGCAGCACCAGCAGCAGGTGCCACATTAACCGGAACGGCACAGAGCATAGCAACAAGTTCCACGGCAGTGGCTAACAACGCTATTACCGTAACAGACGCTAATACACAAGAAATAACGGCCTCAAATGATATTAGAATTCGTATCCCTTCCGCGATAAATGCACGTTGGGATACTACTGACACAACTGCAACTATTGGAGGTACGGAAGCAGGAACTGTTAGCACTACTGTTAGTTACACTGGCAGCAACATACTTATAATTAATGTAACAGGTGGATTTGCCAGTGCTAACCGCACAGTAATTGTGTCTGATCTAAAGTTTTTGGGTGACGCTGCTTCTGCGGCAGCAAATCTAGAGTGGTCTATCGATGGTGGCACCGCTTACGGTACTGGTAACGCAAATACAGCTCTCACCATAACCGCCACCGACGCCGCCGGAGCTTTGACAATGTCAAACGCTACAGCTGGAAGCAATGGCACGGCAACCTTGACTTTGACCGTTTCTGTAGCCATGGCAGTTAACGATACAGTTACATTCACCGCCCCTGCAGAACTTGATGTCAGTAATTTATCCAGTACTACGGTTACAGGAAGTCTTGATGGCACCACCGGCGTAATGAGCTGTACTGCCGTGGCTCAAGCCGTGACTTGTACGCTAACTACTGTTGGTGATCATGCGGCCGGAGCCGGTCTAACAATTATCTTCCCGGCAAGCAGTGTTAGGGGAGCTTACGTTGCCTCAATTGGGAACATAGCAAATTTGGAGATCAATGACGTTTCCGCCACGCCTGCGGGAGCCGATATAAATTCCGACACCACGGTAGCGACACCGGCCATAACTGTAGGCGACCTTACTTCCACAAATGTCCAGCCGGAATCTCTTAGTCTTTCCACTATTTCACCAAATACTTTCACCTTCGTCACAACTGCGGCAATTCCTACTGGTGCAAAAATAGTCATAGTCTATCCTGCCAGCTGGAATATTGCCGGAGCAGCCAGTCAGGGGGCTAGTGGATTATCCGGTTTGACTGGAGGATGGCTTGCTTCCGTATCAGGTCAAACACTTACTTTAACAAAATTGGGTGGATCGACAGATGCAGCGGGCACGAAAACCATAAACATTAATGGTGTCATGACGCCTTCCAACGAAGGAAGTGGCGGTACATACAGCATCACAACCAGAACATCTGCCAATGCAAACATTGAAACAGATGAAGCTGTAACTGCGGACGTAATTATTGGAAAAGTTGCCAGTAGTGTAGTCATTGGGAAGCCTACGCTTTTAGCCGTTACAGATGATGCCGGCGGAGGAGTAAAGCTTACTTGGACAGACCCAGCTTCAGACGGCACAAAATATATTAGTATCCTCAAGGGAACTGATCCGGCGCCCGTAGACGGCTCACAATATGCCCAGGTCGACAAAGGTAAACAAATGTACATTGATACTGCCGTGAAAAAAGGCGACAAAGTAACGTACATGCTTAGAGCGACTGATGGAAGCACTACTGGAGCTCTTAGCGATCCTGTAACATTTGTTGTAGGCTCCACAGTCACTACCACCCCTACTACGCCTAAAACTGATGCCGCTCCCGTCACAGAAACCCTCACCGTCACGCTCTCCGCTGTTGGTACTTCCGGTGAATCCGGCACGGCGACCATTACTGAAGTTGCCGGCAAAGCCAAGGTGGTGCTGGCGCTGAAAGGTGCGGCCAAAGATGTTTCTCAGCCCGCCCATATTCACATGGGATCATGTGCTAAACCCGGAGATGTTAAGTATTCCCTGACTTCAGCATTGAACGGCGCTTCCGAAACCACTCTCGCCGTAAGTCTGGCTGAGCTAAAAGCCGGAGTACCGCTGATGATCAATGTGCATAAATCCGTAGCCGATGTGGCCATCTATTCAGCTTGTGGCGACATTTTAATGGCTGCTGCCAAAACTGATACCATGACCGACGACGCCGTCGACACAGATACCGACACTACCGACGACACGGCCAACGATGATGCCGCAATGGAAGATGCTGGTGACGATGACACAGCCGAAGTTGAAGAACCAAAAATTACCCTCTCCGACATTGCTACCAGTTGGGCCAAGGCCGAAATCACCAATATGGTTGAGAAAGGCATTATCAAAGGTCATCCGGATGGCACATTCAAACCAAAAGATAAACTGAAGAGATCGGAAGCGGCAATTTTGCTCTGCCGCGTTATGTCCTTTGATGAGAAGGAAAAGGTAGACGCCGATCCATTCACCGACGTAAAGAAAGCTGTTTGGTATGGAAGCTGCGTAGCTCAATTAAAAGAAGCGGAAATAGTAAAAGGCAATCCTGATAAAACTTACAAACCGGAAAATGAAATCAACCGTGCGGAATTCGTAGCCCTGGCTATGAGAGCTTACGGCACTTTCCTTGAAGACGACGAAAAGACTGAATTTGATGCCGCTTTGAATAGCAAAGAACCAAAAGCCGCCTTCAAAGATATCGATGTGAAAAAAGACTGGTTTGCCAATGTGGGCACCGTCGCCAAAGACAATAAATTTGTACTGGGTGCCGAATGCAGCAAGGGCAGCAAAGATAAATGCTTCTTCGGTGGCAATAGCATCACCAGAGAAGAAGCCGCCGCCGTACTCGACAGGATATTCGCCGATCTTCTATAGCCGAATCTAAAAGCCCTCGGGACATCCCGGGGGCTTTTTTTATTGCGACGTGAAACTTGCCTAAATGTCAAAGACCCGTTATAACTCTCGATTTCGTCCTAGTCCCTCACGCTAGAGGATTAATTAAATACCTCACCCCCCTGCCTTCACCAAGCCGTCTGATCCGATTCATTTTTAGAAGCTTATTCAATATCTGAAAAGTGGTTGGGATGCCAATTTTCAAAGCCACACGCAACTCTTTTGGCGTAACGATTTTATTTTTCTGCACAAAATTCCAGACCGCTAACTGTTTTTCCGTTAACAACTCATCTATAGATTCACCTTCCAGCAGATCGATAGCCATTTTGGCCTGCTTCAACAACATGGTCAAAAAGAACGTCAACCAGAATTCAATATTTTCTCCTCCCCTCTTCCATTTATTTTGAGACTTATTTAAAGCCAAGTAATAGTCCTTTTTATTATCTTCAATAAGTTTTTCATGTGAAATATAGGGCATATATTCATAGCCTCCTTTCAAAAGTAGTAAATTTGTTAAGATCCGTGACATTCTTCCATTGCCATCCTGAAAGGGATGGATTGATAGAAATTCAAATATAAAATTGCCAATGATAATCAGCGGATGAATTTTCTTGCTATTTAGCACAACGTTTGTCCATTCTACAAGTTCACTCATGTTTTTTTCCACCAGATGAGGCGGAGATGGATCAAACAATATTCCAATAACCTTACCACTGGCATTTTTGGCTTCCACCCTATTACTGCCAAATTTGTAATTACCACGATGACGCTGATCTTTTTCGGAGTATTTTAAAAGTTCATTATGAAAAGATCTTATGGTTGATTCGGTGAGTCCTATAGGTTTGTACGAATCAAAAACATTCTTAAGTAATTCGGCATACCCGGCCACTTCCTGTTCACCTCTATTCTTGAATTTATTAATTTTCAAGCCGGATAACAATTTTTCCACTTCCTTATCGGTTAGATCGGCTCCTTCAATACGTGTTGAAGCACCGGTAGAAGTAACAATCACCGATTTTTTTAACCTTCCAAGGGTTTGCGGCGATAAAATAATCTTGGCTTTCCATTGACCTTTATATTCATCAATTTGGCTTATCAGAGCGTATATCTCATGAGCCAAAGTTGATTCAAAAGCTAACCTCTTGGTGAATTTATTCATAAAACAATCATATATAATCAACTATATGCGATTATATATGATTACATGTGATTTTGCAAATTTTTATCACGTCCCGCTCTCCCAGCCGGTCAGATATTTTTTCTGTTCTTCGGTAAGCTGATCAATCTCCACGTTCATGGCTTTTAGCTGTAGTGCGGAAATATAATCGTCAATTTCTGCAGGCAAAGTATGGACACTACCCGCACCCTCCGACTTGTCATGACCTTTGCCTGACTTCTTCACTAAATATTCACACGCCAGTGCCTGCCCACAGAAGCTCAGGCTCATCACTTCACTCGGATGACCTTCCGCGGCTGCCAGATTCACCAGTCGGCCATCCGCAAGAATATAGATTTTTTTGAAGCCTTCGGGAACGGACCTGCCGGTGACACTTTCACCACCACCATTCTTAATCCAATATTCCGCCATAAACTCCCTCGCTTGTGTCTTCTTTTTCGCCAATTTTTCAATTCCAGCCAAATCAATTTCACAATTAAAATGACCACTGTTAGCCAAAATCGCTCCGTCTTTCATCACCAGCACATGCTCCGCCCGAATCACCGCGACATCTCCGGTCACAGTCACAAAAAGATCACCGACCGCCGCAGCCTGCGACATCGGCATCACCTCATTTCCATCCATCACCGCCTGCAAAGCCCGAAAATTATCCACCTCCGTCACCACCACCCGCGCCCCCATTCCCCGCGCTCTCATGGCTATACCTTTTCCACAAGAACCATACCCCGCCACTACCACGGTCTTTCCCGCAAACATAAAATTGCAGGCTCGCATAATCCCATCCAGCGTCGACTGACCGGTGCCATAATAGTTATCCATCAAATGCTTGGTCTTATTGTCATTCACCGCAATCACCGGATATTTCAGCGCGCCGGCTTTTTCCATAGCCTTCAGTCGAATAATTCCGGTGGTTGTTTCTTCGCAGCCACCAATGATTCCCGACAATAGCTCCGGATAATTTTTGTGAATTTCCGCTACCAGGTCGCAACCGTCATCAATGGTTAAATTCGGCTTACTTTCAATCACGCATTTCAGAAATTTATAATAATCTTTTTCCGATTCACCTTTGTAGCCGAATACATGCACGCCTTCTTTTGCCAGAGCGGCCGCCACATCATCTTGAGTTGAGAGGGGATTGCAGGAAGCCAGCCATACCTCCGCCCCACCGGCACGCAGCGTCCTAACCAAAACAGCCGTTTCCTTTGTCACATGGAGCGCCATGCCGATTCGCAGACCTTTGAAAATCTTACTTTTGGCGAATTTTTTCCGCACTTCCAAAAGCGCACCCATATTCCGCTCGGCCAGCTCGATATTTTTCAGCCCTTGTTTATATGACGAATCTACCGGCATTGTTAATTTTTTATTGTAAAACATACATTTTCCGTTTTTTCAGCCAGGCGCTTTTTTCAGCTTTTCCGCCATATCCGTTTTCTCCCAAGTGAAATCCTCACCCTCACGCCCAAAATGCCCGTAAGCGGCCGTAGCTCGATAAATAGGCCTGCGTAATTTGAGCTGTTCGATTATTCCGCGTGGTGAAAAATCAAAATTTTTCCTCACCAATTCAGCCAAATCCCCGTTCGGCAATTTTCCTGTACCAAAAGTATCCACATTGATGGAAACCGGCTCCTTCACTCCAATGGCGTAAGCCACCTGAATCTCGCATCTGTCAGCCAGCCCGGCCGCCACAATACTTTTCGCCACATAACGTGCCATATAAGCCCCGCTGCGATCCACTTTTGTCGGATCCTTGCCGGAAAAACAGCCGCCTCCATGATGCCCGCTTCCGCCATAAGTATCCACAATGATTTTGCGGCCGGTAAGCCCGCAATCACCAGGGGGCCCACCAATGATAAAGCGGCCGGTGGGATTCACATGCACGATTGTTTTCACATCAAATAATTCACCACATATCGGCTTAATGACTTTTTCCAGCATATCATTTTTAATCTGCTCTTGGCTGACTCCTTCCCCGTGTTGCGTCGAAACCACGATCGTATGCACGCGCACCGGCTTAAATCCATCATATTCCACCGTAACTTGAGTCTTGCCATCCGGACGCAAATATTTCAGAATTTCTTTTTTGCGAATTTCCGCTAATTTTTTAGCCATTTTGTGAGCGAGACTTATAGGCAAAGGCATTAGTTCCGGAGTTTCATTGCAAGCAAAACCAAACATCATTCCCTGATCACCGGCGCCTCCCGTATCCACCCCCATCGCTATGTCGGGACTTTGTTCATCAATCGCCGTAATTACGCTGCAGGCCTTATAATCAAAGCCATATGCCGAATCATCATAGCCGATGTTTTTGATCGTTTCCCGCACTACTTTCGGAATATCCGCATAGGCCTTCGTCTTTATTTCTCCGGCCACAAAAACCAGCCCGGTAGTCACCATTGTCTCACAAGCTACCCGACTTTCCGGATCCTGTTTTAGCAGATCATCCAGAATCGCATCTGAAATTTGGTCGGCCATTTTGTCCGGATGACCCTCGGTGACAGATTCGGAAGTGAAAAGGTGGTTTGACATTGGTATAAGTTAAATCGGCCGCTAGTATACTAGCACGAATTTTTTGAGGCAAGTTTATCTGCCGTCACGCGCGCGCGTTTGCAAACGTAATATTTTTCACTATACTAAGGCAAAATCATGAGCGATTCTCAGCCAAAAATCTCACTAATTATCATTCATTACAACACTCCTCATTATCTTGAGGCTTGTCTGATGGCAATTTTTGCGCAGACCTACAAAAATATTGAAGTGATTTTTATCGATAATAATTCGCCCGACAAGTCCGGTCTGGAATTTGTGAAAAAAAGATATGGCGATAGGGAATCGCTGATCATCGTTCCCAATGCGGAAAATCTCGGCTACGCCCGCGCGGCCAATCAAGGTATTGAAATGGCAATTGAAGGTAAAGCCGATTATGTTGTCATTACAAATCCCGATATAGTCTACACGTCGACTTATTTCACAAAAGCCGTTGCGCGCATGGAAAAAGATCAGACCATCGCCGCTCTCACCGGCAAAGTTTATAAATACGATTTTGACCGCTTGCAGCCTACCAATGTCATTGATACCGTCGGCCTTTTTGCCTACAAAAACCGTCGTGTGATCGACGATGGGCAGGGATTGATTGATGAAGGCCAATTTGATGAGGAATGCGAAGTTTTTGGCGTGTCCGGAGCCTGTCCTCTTTATCGTACGAAGGCTCTGGAAGACGTGAAAATTCTGGGTGAATATCTGGACGAAGATTTTTTTATGTACAAGGAAGATGTGGATCTTTCCTGGCGCTTTTTGCTTTGCGGTTGGAAGAATTTTTATTATCCCGGTGCTGTGGCTTATCACGGACGCGGGACCGGCGTGCAGCGTCGATTTTTCAATAAGGAAGTTCTCGCCCACCGCAACAGTCTAAGTAAATTTCAGAAAAAGTATTCTTTCAAAAACCAGCATTTGATGGAAAAGAAAAACGAACTTTGGTCAAATTTCTTCCTGGATTTTTTTCCGATTATTTTCAGAAAACTCGGCATGTTTGCTTATTTGATTTTTAAAGAGCCCTACTTGATCGGCTCGTATTTTGCTTATTTAAAACAGCTTCCCCGCGCCCTGAAAAAGCGCCGCCAAATAATGAAAAAACGCAAAATCTCCGCCAAGGAAATGCGCAAATGGTTCAAGAAACAGTCGAAGTATTTATGATTTCTGCGTGAGTTTCTACAGCGCCATGTCAAATACGAATTCGTCTATCACTTCCGCCATGTCTAAACTGCCGGAGACCATCATATGGTGATTCTCGTAGGCTGACGGTACGAAATAAATTATTTTGTTAATTTTTCCTGCCACCTCCGCCCTGATTGCTCTTACGCCTCCTACATCTCCCTTCCTTGCTCTCAGGTCTTTTTCTTCATAGCCCGTCGCGGTTTTAATTTGAGTTTTTAATTGAGACTCATTTTCATTCATCGCATTCAAAAATTCAAATTTTACTGATTTATTGCCGTCCGGAGTGGCAGAATCGTTAGTTTCTATCCAAATCATCGGCGCCTTGGCATTATCTGCCGCGCCAAAACTGACAGATTGAGCCGCGCCTGTCTTTGCGCTAACTGCTGTGATAATCGGCTCACCCCAGGCTTTGTCATAGCAGAATTGCAGAGGAGAATTCGCCAATTTGTATTCACTCATACCGGCACTGCAAGATAGGGAAGCCATCGATTTGTCTTTTGAAGGCGTTGCGCCACAACCTGTAAAAATGACTGCCGACAATGCCAATAATGGTAAAATTCTTTTCATATATTTTTTATAATGTTATTTGTACGCAAATTCTAAACATTTTTTTATTTTTGCACAAGCCAACACCATATATTTAAAGCATCAGGTATAGACGTCCTTTCTATGGGCAATCTTTAACATCAGTAAAACTACAAAAATATTTTTATCTATTTTACTGACAATAATTCTGTAATCTCCAATTCTGAATCTAAATTTATCCTCAGTCCCGATCAGTTTCTTCGCAAAAAAAAGCGGATCATCGGCTCTTTCAAAGTATTCTAGTTTTTTCAGGATGCGCGACTGTAAAATCCTTGGGAGACCCGCAAACTCCTTTTCCGCCGGCCTCGAAAATTCAAATCGGTAACTCTTTTTCATCTTAATACGACTATAAATTATACTTCTTTTTAACTTCCTGTAGTGTCAATCCGCCATTCTTTTTCCAGTCTTTTTCGGCATCCTCAAGTTGATTCCAGAATTCTTCAACCGTTCTCAGGGGCTCAAGTATAATTTTCCCATCATCAAAAGTGCAGACAAATCTTTTTACATCAGCTAATTCTCTGATTTTTTTTGGAACCGTGAGTTGTCCGCGGTCAGATATTTCAATGATTGAGCTGTCCATAATATACTGAAAATATGTATTACTGAAAATATGATATCATGAATTTGTACCCTGGTCAATCTGAAAACTATGGAGATTTGGGGTCAGTTGAATCACCGCCCCCATCCGCCCATATTTTTCTCCCGCAACTCTGTACGAAAAAAAGATATTGTTTTCACAAACCGTACAGCGCCTCATCATTTCAATATTTTTTGCCACAATTCCGGTCTCCGTAAGTTGATCAAAACTGCACTGCCAAAGGTCGACATGCAGCTCTTTTGCTCCGGCCTTTTTCCCCACATATTCTTGCATCCATTCCGGCAGTTCCTTTGCGGGATCGGTAAATTCCGCATGGCAAGGGCCCAAAGATTGTGAAATTCCCACCAAAATATCACCGGCATCGCAGCCAAATTCCGCCACCATTTTTTTTACCGCTTTGCCAATAATATTTTGTACATTTCCCCGCCAGCCGCAGTGCACGGCCGCAATCACGCTCTTCACCGGATCAAAAAATAGCACTCCCTGACAGTCCGCAAAACGCACCATCACAGGTAAGTTTTTAGCGTTAGTAATTAAGCCGTCGTAGCCTTCCACCGGCTTTCTCCAGCCGAATTTGCCGTCATGATCTGGCAATGAAATTCCGTTCCCTGGAACGAAATGAGCCCCTTCTTTCAACACCAAGATTTTATCACTATGCTCTTGTATTGGCACCACCAAGCACTCCTCATCCACACCCACCGCCTCGCAAAAGCTACGATAATTTTCGCGCAAATTTTCTTCACTATCGATGTCTCCCGGCAGCCCCAAATTCATACTCGCCAAATTTTCATTACCTGCTTCCCTTCCACTCACCCCACCCTTCCGCGTCGAAAGACCATGCCGGAGCACGACGCCATAAGCTTCAAAAATTTTAAATTTCAAAATTTCCATAACTAAACTTCAGGAAACGCATAAGGTAGCATCATGGCAATATCGCTGGCCGAAAAATTCCACCCCTTATTTCTCATCAGCCTATCTCCTGCCACACCCACGTAATAAGCCGCGCATCTCGCCGCATCGAATCCCGCCAGTCCCTGAGCCAATAAAACCGCCACTACGCCGGCCAACACGTCACCGCTTCCGCCCACGGTCATGCCGGCATTGCCGGTGCGGTTCACCTCCACCACGCCTTCTTCCGATGACACATAATCCACTTGCCCCTTCAGCAAAACATTTATATTCAAATCCATCGCAATCGACCTCAACAGGACGATAGATTTCGGATCCTCCTCGTCTACCACCACGTCACGATCCACCAAATGCTTAAATTCATTTTGATGAGGAGTGATGATTATGGCTTGCTGCAAAGGAAATTTATCTATTTTTTTTAAAACCATCATGGCCTCGGCATCCAGTACCGTAGGAATGTGTAAATTTTTTACAATTTCCAGCACCGCTTCTTGCGTTTGATCCTTTTCTCCCAAGCCCGGGCCGATTAAAATA
>CAYZOB010000003.1:0-5564 GCA_964480115.1 uncultured Candidatus Peribacteria bacterium | reverse complement strand
GGACGGGAATTTACTTCGTAAATTCTGCTCGACTTCCATCCAATTATAGGGTACAATTATCAAATAACAAAAACAAAAAAATATGAGTGCAAGCTCCCTGGATAATTTCATTAAACAAAAGAAAGAAGTGAAAAAATTTCTTTCGGGCAAACTTTCTTTCAATGCCAGAAAGCCACTATTGGGAATTATTCTGGATAAAGAATTGACACCGCAATTTGAAGAGACCTTGAGGGGGGTTCTAGAGGGGACGGCACATATCAACGTGCAGGTGGTGATTCTGGCCGATAGCAATATCGGCGCTTTGTCGATTCCACACACCGTGGTTTTACCTTACAGCAGAAATAATCGCCGCATAGTATTGCAGGCGGCGGATATTACGTTAGGTTTTAGTTTTAGCGATGTGGAGGAAATGCTACTGAATGGTACGATTCCGGTAAGTCCCATGCGGGCGGAGGTGCAGGATTACAATCCAAATAGTGAAACCGGAAATGCTTTTATCTATAAGGGCAGTGATTATTGGTCAATTTTTGCCGCTCTGGTAAGAGCTTTGGAGACTTTCAAATTTCCTTACGATTGGACGAATATCGTGAGGCAGGGATTGGAGACAGTGCTGGTGAAGTAGGGGGTGTTAAGTTTCATTTTCAATTCTTTTCAGTTCATCTCTCAAAAACATCAACGTTTCAGTTTTCAATATTTTTCTAATTTTTTGAAATTCCAAATTAGGCAAAAGGTAATTTAAATCCTCATCAATCAAGGTACCGCTTACATTTTTATCAATGAAATTTATCAGTTGATGAAAAAAATCCGCCAATGAAGTTTTGCGCCGCTCGAGGATAATTTCTTTGCCATAAGCATAGCCGTGCATGAAAAAATAATGCAGATCAAAGAGGTCTCTACCGGCTATTTTTCCAGCTTTTTCGTGACGTCCTATCATGGCCACCAATTTATTGGCAACCATCGTTTCCAGGGTCTGACATTTGACTACCCTGTCAATTTCCACCAGACGCACCATTTCGTATTTATTGGCTTTTGGTGGAGGGAAGGCAACGTCGATTTTTATCGTATTGCGACCCGGTGAATCTTTTGTGAGATATTTAAGAAAATACTGAGGCACGACGCGGCTTTGATCACGAATTTCCAAATCAAGTTCAGTAAAAATATTTTCCAAATATTTTCTCATTTCGGGGATTTTTTCTTTAGTTTCCAAAAAATCAAAATCGAGATCTACAGAAAAACGTTCCAAAAAACCTCTCATTGCCGCACAAGTGCCACCCTTAAAACCCAGTGATTGGGACAATTCAGGGTGTTCACAAATAGCCGTCAATAAGCGCAAAAGCCAGGCTTTATGTAATGAATCTTCTTTACGCGGGATCAGCATGGGATTTTTTTGTTAGGGGATAACCTATCTCTTTTTGCAATTTGTTAAGTTCCTTCAAATTGACCATTTGAGTTCCATCAAAATAAAATTTGGGATTAAGATATAGCATGTCGGCAAGAGCGCGCAGTGGAGTAGCTTTCAACATACCATCAGTCTCTATAATACCGGCCGGATTAAATAAATATTGATCGGCAAGCTGGCGACTTTTGAAGTTGTGTCCGGCAACCTGGAAATTGCGCGAAACCTTGCTAACCAGGGTATATTTGTAAGATATTTGGGCCATCAATCCGGCCTGGATAAGGATCGTTTCGGTACTCACGTAGGCGTAACTGTGCAAGGCTTTAAGTCCGATCAGCAGAGGATCCAATTTCTCCGGAGGAAGTAGGGAATAAAGACCTTTGTAAATTCTAAACAGGATGCCTCTCCGGTTGTAGCGCTTTAATGTCGTGTTGAGTGTATTGGGTTTATCTATACCCCATAAACGAGCCAAGTCCCTGGAATGCAAAATCATTTGAGGCTGTCGAGCCAGCAGAGCTATTCGGCCTGATTGGCTTTTGAGTTGTGTCATGGTATTGCGTACATTTGTGTACATTATAATGGAACTATGGTGTGGATGCAAGTGCAAGTTTTCGAGGGTCTCGGTGAAGTAGGGTGAGTGGCGACAGGCGACTAATTTTGGGTATGGCAAATTTTGCAGGTCTTGGCCGCCCCGGGGCGGGATAGCTGGCTAAAAACGGCTCAGGAAAGCCTTTTCGGTTCAAGATTTTGGCTTAAATAAGCTGTGGTGCGGCGGTGGTACTAGAGCTGGCTTCGAAAGTTGATAAGGTAAACTTTCTTCAGTTCGGAAAATTTGACTAACAGTCATTGAAATGTTTTAGCTAACTTCCCCAAGAATGAGCGCTGAAACGCTTATTTACCTTTGTTAGAGCCAAAAATGTAGATGGTCCCAAATCTTGGGGAAGTCTGTCGGCAGGCAGAGAAGTAATTGCAGGTTGGGAAATGACCGGCGCCGGTCAATTCCGACTAGAAAATGGTTCATCATGAAATGCAAATTTTTCTCACATCCATCTTTTCCACCAACCAATGACCTTCGAATAATTCTTTTTGAAATTTTTTAAATAGTCTTCTTTACCAAAAAAGCTTGTGATTAAAATCACCGGAGTTGCGAGAATTAAGGAAATTGGCAGAAGGATAATCCAGATTAGTAAATCAAAAAAGATACTTATAATAGCCTCCATATGATGGTTTCTTACTGCAAGCCGCCGCCATTATTACTGCTGCTGGCCGTAATGCTCTTAATCGTATCTATAATGTCGCCGAAGTTTAGGTATTGAATGATGTTGAGACCCATGGCTTTACCGACAGTTCCCACAATAACGGTCGCGAGAATGGTTACGATAAGACCAATAATGGCGTAACGAATCGTGGAAACGGCGGATTTTATTTTATCTTCCGCGCCGCCGGAAAGGATGAAGGAAATGCCGCCAATGAAAATAAAAATTACCGAAAGTAGTCCGGCAATGATAATAGCATAGGCCAGGCCGCGATTAAGAATTTCCAGAATTTCATAATTCTGCGCAGCTTCCACTATTGATTTGCTACCAACAGGTTGGCCATTCCCGAGGGTGGAACTGCCGTCTGATATATTTGCCATATGCTGCTATATTAAACTGTTTCCTGGAGAGGTTCAACTATCTTCAAGTTGACACGAGCGTTATTCTTGGAACCAATTATTCTAAGTAAAATCCTGAGAGCCTTGGCGGTTTGTCCGCTTTTGCCAATGATTTTACCCATGTCGTCTTTGGAAACTTTGAGAGTAATAAGCACTCCCATTTCATCTATAACTCTTTCCACTACAACTTCATCGGGTTTTTCTACAATTTGCTTGACTACATATTCAACAAAATCACGATCTGCTGTAACACTCTGTGCAACATTTTGATCTGTCATGGCGGGGGAAATTAAGGAGTAAGTATATTGGAGGAAAAATGTTTTGGAGGAAATTAATGCAGGTAGGCCGGAGCCGGTGCTACTTTGTCGCGACAGCCGGTGCGGCAGGTGTAGCCGGTGTAGCTTTTTTATTTGTACGCTTTTTATTACGAGGGGCAATAAAAGCGTCCATGTTTTCAACACCCTGTTTCTTTAATAAAACAGCAATGGTATCGGATGGTTGAGCTCCCATTTTCAGCCAGTGCTTAACTCTATCGAGGTCGAATTTGACTTCTTTAGGCGTGGCGGCCGGACGATAATAACCGAGCTCTTCGATAAATTTGCCTTTCACGGGAGAAGTGTGTTCTTGAAGAACTACACGAAAGCTGGGCTGTTTGTTCTTTCCAATACGAGTAAGTCTGATCTTTAACAAGGTAGTGATTTAAGAGTAGGGAATTGCGCGACTTCGTCGCATAGCGGGCTTTATTCTAGCCAGAAGCGTTTTAAAGTCAAGGATTTTTTGTCGCTGACTATGGAACTTGGGAATCTACAGATTCAACCTGAGGAAAGAGTATATCGGCAATTGCTTCGAGAACTGCTAAGCTAGCATATACTCCAACAGCACTCCCAAGGACTTTGAGCGCAAAAGACTGCCCTTTGCCAAAAGGGCCAAAATCAAGGCCTTTAAATTTCTTAGGTCCACAGGCCAAAAAAGATTGACGATCGATGATGCCGTGCCCGGCAAGGGCTTTTTTGTAATCATCAATCGACGATTTTTCGAATCCCAAAATATCGGCAATCTCTTCAAGTTCTGGTAAGCCGACATTTTTTCCAACAGGCCTTCCAAGGACTTTAGCCGCAAAAGCCTGCCCTTTGCCAAAGGGTCTAAAATCAAGGCCTCTAAATTTATTAGGTCCACAGGCCAAAAGAGATTCACGATCGGCGATGCCGTGATTGGCAAGGGCTTTTTTATAATCTTCTATTGACGTTTTTTCGAATCCCAAAATATCGGCAATATTCTCAAGTTCCGGTAAGCCGACATTTTTTTCAACAGGCCTTCCAAGGACTTTAGCCGCAAAAGCCTTCCCTTTGCCAAAGATTCCAAAATCAAGGCTTGGAAATTTCCTAGGTCCACAGGCCAAAAGAGACTGACGATCGCTGATGCCGTGCCCGGCAATGGCCGCTTTCATTTCATCTTTAAACTGTTCGTTTAATGCTTTGAAAACCTGTTCCCTCACCTCATTAATCTTTACCATCACCGGGGCAAAAAGACCATAAAGATCAAGCAGGATTTTATTTTCATCAATCATTCCGTCGACCATAGTACAAAGTTCGGGGATTTGTTTGAAGCTTGGGGTCTGGCCTTGCTTGATTTCATTTTCTTGTCCGTATCGAGCGAAAACTTCAATCAGCTTTGCCCTGAATTGTGGCAGCAAAATTTGCGCCACAATCCGCCTCTCATCATCGTCGGGATATAGCTCCTCCAGCTCAGCCAAAATTCCGGCTTCCTGAGCTTCAATGATTCCATTACCTATGATGTAAATATTTTCATGCTGCATTTTCGAGTATTTATTTATTAGCATAACCGTCTACCGCGGAAACAAAATATCGGCAATTGCTTCGAGATCCGGTAAGACGATATGATGTCCAACAGGCCTTCCAAGGACTTTGACCGCAAAAGCCGTCCCTTTGCCAAAGGTTCCAAAATCAAGGCCTTTAAATTTCTTAGATCCACAGGCCAAAAGAGATTGACGATCGGTGATGTTGTGTCCGGCAAGGGCTTTTTTATAATCTTCGATTGACGGTTTTTCGAATCCTAAAATATCGGCAACCTCTTCAAGTTCCGGTAAGCCGACATGCTGTCCATTAGGCCTCCCAAGGACTTTACCCGCAAAAGCCTTCCCCTTGCCAAAGGGTCCAAAATCAAGGCTTCTAAATTTCACAGATCCACAGGCCAAAAGAGACTTACGATCGGTGATGCCGTGCCTGGCAAGGGCTTTTTTGTAATCATCAATCGACGGTTTTTCGAATCCCAAAACATCAGCAATTGCTTCGAGCTCCGCTAAGCCGACATTTTTTCCAATAGGCCTCTCAAGGACTTTGACCGCAAAAGCCATCCCTTTGCCAAAGGATCCAAAATCAAGGCTTGCAAATTTCTTACTTCCACAGGCCAAAAGAGATTGACGATCGGCGATGTTGTGCACGGCAAGCGCCCCTTTATAATCTTCGATTGACGATTTTTCGAATCCCAAAATAT
>CAYZOB010000002.1:0-42216 GCA_964480115.1 uncultured Candidatus Peribacteria bacterium | reverse complement strand
AAACTGCACTGATAGGCCATTTTCACCATGGCCGTCTTCAATTCTCCATCCAAAATATCGGCAATTTTTTCGAAATCCCGCATGCCCAATTCACTATTGGCCGCAACGATTTTTAAAATTTCGTTAACATCCAGAGACATTTCACCCATATATTCTCTGGCGAGTTTAATTGGTGTTCTATTGCGATATTTGGAATTTGCCTTATTTAAGGGATTGCGTTGCATTGACACCATGCTTGCCGTCGCCTGTCCATGAGCGTCCACGGAACCAACAGCGCCCAAGTCGTCCTGATCGCTTTTGAAGGTATTGATTTTTAAACCTGTCACTCCGACAATTCTGCACAAGGTAACAAGTCTCTCGATATCAATGCCAATTTTTGCAGTCAGAAATTCAGGAAGTTTCAGGTCTACTTCTATACCTTCATTGTCTATCTCATTTAGCGGTATCAGTTCTTTTAGCATAAAATTAAAAACGTAGGCAGCATTAAAACATGCAAATTTAAAAAAGTCAAATCTGGAAACGGCTACATTGCCACTCTTTTCGGCCAATGATATACTAAAAACATATGATTCCAATATACCTGAAACCTTTTCTCCGGTCATACGATTTTAAACGGCTGGACGCTAAAAAAGACAGGAAAATTATTATTATAAATATATTAAACTACGGCTCAATGAAAGCCACAAAGTGGCTTTTTAAGCAATACGATAAAAACAAAATCGAAGAAATTATTAAAAATTCTCCACAGGGAGAATGGAATAAAAAATCATTGAATTTTTGGAGTTTCTTCTTCAAAATAAAACCTGACAAAATAAGGCAAAACCATGAATAAGACTTTCGAGTCTGATAGGGGAAATTGCAAAAAAATTTGAGAATTTCGATCAAAATTTAATCTTGAAAAGTTTCTAAAAACCCAGGTTCAAAAATACTTAATTAGCAAGTACAGATTTTAGCCTTTTCCACGTCGATTTTGTATTCTAAAAGAAATGAGCTACAATAAAATACAGATAAAATAATTAGTAATAAAACTTCAACATGTCCCCAGATCAAACACCTCAGCCTCAAGCGACATCAGCTCCGGCCACACCACCACTCGCCGCTCCTCAGGCCGCTCCCGCGCCCGCGCCGATTACAACACCGACACCACCACCCGCCGCTCCCGCGGCTGCGCCCGCAGCACCGCAGGCTCCGGCATCAGCCCCGCTACCACAGGCCCCTGCCACACCACTACCCGCCACCCCCGCCACCACATCCGACACCTGCAAATGCCCCACCATCATCGCTGCCGACTGGGACAAAAAGAAAACCACTATCAACAAAATTTTTTATAAGGCCTATTCACCCCGACTCTTTTATTATCCTTTTTCTTTTGTAATAGATGTCCTTCGCGCCCAAAAAGCCGCAATGGCCAAAGGCTGCAAGGTGGTTGAAAATGGCTCGGTAATGAGCGATTGCGCCATGTTTATGGGCAATGTATTTGTCGAAGTCACCGGTGCCAATCCGAATGACCCGCATATACTTTCGCTCACCGGCAAAGAAGTCTACACCAAAGTTTCCAAAAACGAATATAAGAATATTAAACAGGATATCGACGAACTCACCAAAGAGCTTGGCAAAGCTCCGGAACAGCTTTACCTCTGGTGGACATCTTGTCCCAAATGCATGGCCACGAAAGAAGTAAAAGCCGTGCTGGTGGCATTATCCTAAACCTTCGCACCCGGGCATATCCGCTTCAGTGGACAAATTTCACACTTTGGTTTTCTTGCGATGCATATTGTCCGCCCATGATTGATCATCAAATATGAAAAAACTCTCCACTCCTCGCGCGGTACAATTTTCATCAAAATTTGCTCAATTTTCACGGCATTTTTCGCCTCACTTATTCCCAGCAGTCCGCAAATTCTCGCCACGTGAGTATCCACCACAATGCCTTCACTGCGGCCAAATCCGGCATGCAATACCACATTCGCCGTCTTGCGCGCCACTCCAGGCAATAGTAATAAATCCTCCATTTTTCCCGGCACCTCCTCCCCAAATTCACTGACAATTTTTTGCGCCGCCGCTTTAATATTCTTCGCTTTATTTTTATAAAATCCGGTGGAATATATCAGCCTCTCCAATTCCCGCACATCGCACTCCGCAAAATCTCTCACCACCGAAAATCTTTTAAATAAAGCCGGCGTAACTTTATTCACTCTCACGTCCGTACACTGCGCTGACAGAATTACCGCCACTAAAAGCTGAAAAGTATCACCATAATTCAGGGCGATAGTCGCGCCAGGATATTGCTCTTTTAGAATTTTGATAACTTGCACGGCCTGTTTATGCAGGTTATCGACTGTTTTTGCTTTTCCTACTTTCACAACTCCATTGTTAGCATACTATGTTCTATTTCAATAAGCCATTTCCGCTTTCAGTGGAATGTTACCTCACCGCTCGCGCTCACGCTCACCGCTCAGCCACCCGCCCCCTCTGCTCACCAGCCCAGCCTCCTCAGCCATCTGTGTATTCCATCTTGCCTGATATTCCTGCGGCATTACATCTATCTGCTCTTTAGTCAAAACATACAGAGGCAAGTACGACAGCGGATCCACATTTTTACCCTCGAAATGCACCTCGAAATGTAGATGTGGTCCTGTAGTCATATAACCGGCACCGATAGTACCCGGCATACCTCCGCTCAGCGCAATAATCGACCCCTGATCAATTTTATCTCCCACCGACACCAGAATACTGCTCACATGTCCATAAACCGTCATGAACCCTCCCGCATGGGCAAGAATAACATAGCTGTAGCCATAACCGTTATCACGAGCCGCATATACCACTCCATCCGCTGTCGCATGTACCGGCGTGCCCTGATATTCCGGAATATCCACGGCGTTATGCTGCACCCCGAACACACCCACATACCTCGGGTCATGGAAATATGCGCTTATACCGCGATCCGGGGCGACCGGCCAAGTGAATTTGCCACCCTTATCACCCAAAGTGCTCATCTGAAATTCATACAAAGCCTGAGTTCTGAAATCCAAAATTGATTTATACTTGGCAATATCAAAACTTGCACCCTCCAGAATCATTCTATCTTTCAAAAATTCCAGCGCATTATTAAGACTTTTAATATCCTGCACCATCTCATCCTGCTGTTTGATCGTTTGTTCCAAAAGTTTTTTGAATACTTCCTCTTGTCCCATTGTAATTTCCAGCAGATCGACCTTGGACCGTTGCTCCAGATCCAATTCCTGTTTTTCTTTGAGCAATTTGCTTTGTAAACCGTCCAATTTTACTCTTTTTTTCTCCAAATCTTCCTTATATGCTTCCAGATTTTTACCCAATTCATCCAATCTCACCACCATCTGTTGACCCGCCTCATCCAACACATTGAAATAATTTAACTGACGCATGTTTTCACCCACGCTGCCGTCAGTCAAAAGCAGCTTGAAAGCATCCAGGCCACCATCTTTGCCATGCGAAATCATGGCATTTTCTTCCTGATAAATCGTCCTGATATAATCTTTGAGTTGTTCAGATTGATAGTCCGCAGCCACCTGGTTGATATTGATTTGCTCATATAATAGGGCAATTTCGTTCTCTTTCTGTACCACCTGCTTGGTTACCGCCAAAAGTTGCTTGTTTGTATCGACAACACGCGCGTCCAGAATGGCCAATTGTCCCTGAAGAGTAGTCTTTTCTTCTGTCAGCAAATCCAAACGCATCTTAGTGTCAGCCACATTGTTTAACAATTGTCTATAATCAGTTTTATTTAATTCGAGCTCCTGTTCGACTTTATCGAGAAATTGAGAACTTTTGGCTGTTTCGCCGGAGCTTCCCTCCGCATACCCCACCACCACATTGCCGCATAGGATGGCAACGACGACCAAAGCTAAGGCGATGTGCCGCATGCGGTATGCGACCAAAGCTGTCAGGAATTTATTGAATTTAAAGGCGTATTTCATGAATTTGGGTTCGAATATATCCCTTAAGTATAGCATGAAATTGCTAAAAAAGCTTGCATTAATGAAAGCTTTCTCCTAATATCACCAAGCAAATAACCAAAGTAATATGTCTCATAAAAAAGCTGCCGGTTCCACACAAAACGGTCGCGACTCAAATGCGAAAAGACTCGGTGTTAAAGTATATGGCGGTCAAATTATTCGTGCCGGTGGTATTATTATTCGTCAGCGAGGAACAAAATATTTTCCCGGCGCAAATGCCGGAATTGGCAGGGATCACACCATTTATTCTCTGATTAACGGCAGAGTGGAATTCACCGAGAAAGCTCTCACTAAATTCGACGGCCGCGTGTTTAAGGATAAGATTGTTAATATTAGAGCATAGGAACTTTTGGACTGGCGCTTTAAACACGTTTTGCTTTTTAATTACACACGGCTATAATCCTGTCATGTCTTTAGAAGAATTTATTGGTTTTGATCAAGGGGAGGGGGGGTCTGAAGGGGCGCTGGAAGCATTGAAAGAGCGTATGGCCGCCGCCGCCGTGCAGATTGCCGCAATCAGGAAAGAAGAAGGTAAGCAAAAGAAAAAGGAAGAAGAATTGCTGAAATTTCTGCTGAAATTTGTCAAAACCAGCGGTAAAAAGGAATTTGTACTATTGCTAAGTCGTGTTTTGGAGCAAAACATTCCCGCCAATTTTATTATCGCCATAATAATTCTCAGCAATCCGGAAATTCATGAGGAGATCGGGCATTTTAGTTTACTTCGAGCAGGGAATGCAGGTAATAGCAGCTCGTCCGAGCACGACGCATCCATCTCCCATGCCCTGATTTTTTTCGATCCCAAGGATGAAACTCTCCCGCTTAAAATTAAAATTGAGCTCGACAACTGGATTAAAAACCTGCTTTTTCAGGCGGAAGAGAATCCTCAGAAATTATTAAAAACTTCTTATGATATTACATTGAAGGAATTACCAAAAGAATGGGATTTCGAAGAAACTCAGTATGAAAAAGTGGAAAAAATAAAGTCTGTGCTTGTCCAAATTATTACTTTTGTTATGCGAGAATTTCTCGAGCGGCACAATCTAAACGAGCCTTATGAAAAGCTCTATGATTTTGCCAAATTCATCATTACCGGAATTTTGAACAAGACCGGAGAAAGTTTGGAAGGTCGCAAATTGATTAGCTGATATTTTCACCCTTTAATCAAACCCTTCCTCTTCAGCTCCTCGATCAAGTCCTCCGCCGGCATTTCAATTAATTTTGCCTCACAGATGTAATTGGCAACCCGCCTGAAATCGCTTGATTCCATATCGTCCACGCCGGCTTGATATACCATATCCACCAGCTTGGATATATCCTCGGCATTTAGGCCATATTTCAGACTCAGATCTATAAGGTGTCTATTTTCCATAAATTATTGCTAATTGCTGTGAAAATTTTAAGGTGCTCCATCAGATAAAGCCACCTGTACAAAATCATAAACTCCCTCTATTGCGGCAACAGCCAGGGCATTTGGAACTTGTATTGTTTCTCCATTTGCAATAGTTGTAGGTACAACAGAAGTAGGGGTTATTCCCAACTCAGTTGCCCAATCATGAGGAATCTGAAGGTCACCAGTGAATCCAGTATCAAGAATAAACCAATAATTTTTCACAAAAACATTCCAGGCTAGAGTAACTTGGATGTAAGGTGCATTTTCTATAAATATTCCTTGAACCATGGCTAAGAATTGACTACTAAAGACCGTGCTACCGTTTCTGCTGTTTCAAATCCGATTTTCACTAAATAAAATATTTTATTTGGATGAGCTCCACGAGCTAATTCAACTGCTTTTGCTCCATCATCTGACAAATAAACATCTTTACTATCAACATCAATGGCCAAAAATTTACCATTTTGAGATGGCTCATACTGGATTTTTATTGAATCATAATTTTTTTGACCTTCAGTAGCTATTTTTGTAAAGTCATTATCTGCCATTTTTGAAATACATTATGAAATCTTATGGCATTCTAATTGTCTTACGAAGGAAAGTACAATCATTTTGAAAAAACGCAGGCATGTACCGCCAAGCACCTATTAAAGTTTTTTCGATTTGGATGGTCAGATGCCTAGCTATTTTGAGTCCGTAAGCAAATCAATACCCCACCAGACTTTTAAAAACCTCTTCTTAATGTTAATTCATTATGAACAATCGTCCTATTTCTGGGGTGAGCTATGGGATTCGAACCCACGACCCTCTGGACCACAACCAGATGCTCTAACCAACTGAGCTAAGCTCACCACGGTAAATTTCTGACCCCCGTATTTTAGCAGTAAATCTGGAAAATTCAATATGAATAGCTTATGCGTAAGCTGGGACCAAGCAATTTTTTTTGAACACATTTTAGGCTAGCCGGGATTGTGTTCCCGTTCCCAAACTGCAATTTATTCTGGAATGACTGCATTATTTGCCACAATCCACGCCAGCCGAACGAAGCTGAGCCTATAAATAAAGAAGCTCTCCCCACTTGGGGGAGAGCCCTTGTTTAGACTTAGGAGTACGAACGCCCTAGAAAAGCCTTTGTAACCTAATCCTTCAAGATTATTCGTAACGGCGAACCGCTATCGATAGATTAATTGCCCGGTATTCTCTTTCTCGACCCCGTAGCCCAGCCGATCTCACCGCACAAAACTTAATATACGCATTCTGATTAGACAAATCAATGTTTACCTGTTTAATACGCTATATTTTCACTTGCTCAAATACTGATATATTTCAAAGAACTAGACTTAAGATTCAAGCATAACACGGAAAGAAAAAATGTCAAACGAAAAGTGTCCGAAAGTGTTGAACAGACCTCGTCAACACTTTTTTTTACACAATTTTTGGCTCAACTTAGAGAAAAACCGGAAAACCAGAAACATCAAATATATAGAATTTATTGCAATTTACCACTGAGTGCTATAATGCAATCAGCTTACAGCTAACAAGAGCTTTATGGAAATCACCAATACGATGATTTATGAACTATTATTGGAAATGAAGAAGCGACAGGACCAAATGGATTTGAAGTTTGACCAAATGGCTTCGCGACAGGACCAAATGGATTCACGCCTTGCCCTTTTAGAAACCAAAGTTGAATGGCTCTGTGAAACCATAAGGGATTTCAAGGCTGAAACTTCCAGGCGTCTTGATCGCATCGAACTTCAGCAGAACGAAGATCACAAAGTCCTCATGCAGCTTTGCGAAGATCGCGGCAAGGTAAAACTTGAACTAACAAGAACCTTATTGACCGTAACCGGCTTAATGTCAGGCATAATCGCCTTTGTAGTATCCTTCGTCACCGGCAAAGCAATGATTTTTCAGATAAAGTAGCAAAATATCAGTCCTCACCCCTTTTGCGCCTTCACCAGACCCTCTACCATTACTCTGTATTTGAGCTCAATGCGCTTTTTCTTCTCATCCAGCATGGTCATTTTGTCGTATTCCTTGCGCAGAGTCGCGTATACATCGCTTGCCTCGGCCTCCGTCATGCCCGGCAAAAGAATTTCAATCATGCTTTTTTCATGCGGAGATATGGTGGAAGTGGTGAGGAATTTTTTGATTTCCTGTTTGAATTCATCCAGAGTCATATTGAAGTTTTTTTATACGTTCGTAATTTTCTTCCCGCCTAAAATCTCTATTAATCTCTTCAAGTCGGCATTATCAATATTGAACGCAAGTTCGGCTATGGCATCCAAGGGCAGGCTTTCCGGCCTATTTTTAAGTATTTCACTAATTTTTTTCGCCACAAGTCCTACTTTCTCTTTATCAGTATTTGGAAAAATGTGTTTTTTCATGGTATCTACCACTTCCTCCTCGATAGGGGAGTTCTTGAGTTTAGCCAGTACCTTAGCTTCGCCTTCATCCATCCCGAATTTGTCCAAAAGCCTCATTATAGGACTTTTTTCGCCTCCTACCAGAGAGCCTAGCATGCTAAGACCTTCGCTCATCACATCTACATTTATTTTGAAAACGCCAAGCACAGATCTGCTAAGCAGTTTCTTCAGCGGATAATTGGAGTTTTCGGAAATTTTATCCAGTTTCTCCAGAGCTCCCTGAAATTCTGCTTTCTCCGGATATTTTTCTTTTAACTTCAGAATCAGACCGAGCCCCACGGCGCCCAAAGCGCTGGATTGTTCTATACTCAGGGTCTTCATCGGCTCTCCTTTCATGGCTTTATCCAGCTGTTCAAAGGCGGCGTCAAAGTCGCTTTTGTGGCTCTCTTCCAGTCCCCGGTAAGAAGTATGCGCCATTGCCAGAACTTCATCATAGAAATCCTTATCGCCTTTTTCCATGTTTTCCTTCAGACCGGCGGCAGCACGCGTCTCATCGAGAGTTTTATCGACTGCCCCGCCCACTCCCTCTTTGGCTTCTTTTGTAGCCTCGTCTTTATCTTCTTCAACTTTATCCATTTCCTCCTTAAATGAACTGAAGAAGATCCCTATTCTATCGAGAAAATTTGTATCTTTAGCCTCCCTGGCTTTTTTGAAAGCCTCTCCCAGCGCCGGAAAAAAATGCACTGCTTTCTCCAGAAAATTTGGATTTTTCGATGGTTTATCAGACATGAGGATTTTGTTTTTTTATATTATTGTCTGCGGGGCTTTAGTGGCTTATAAGTCTCTTCATCAGATTCTTTGCCGCCTGTTGTTGCTCCATCAACTCCCGTCGTCCCGGTTGTCTCATTCACTTTTTCTTCAGTACCAACTTCTTCTGTTTCAGTATTCTCCGCATCTTGTTTTGGTCTAGCTTTTTTTCTCGGTATGATAACGCTAGTACCTGCATTATCATCCTCATCACTTTCATTAGTACTTTCAGTATCTTCCACATCTTGAGTGCCTCCACCACCACCATTAAAAATTGGAATGTTTTGCAAATCATTATTTTCATCATCTTCATCGCTTTTATCTTTATTTGCGCTATACAACCAAGCTATAGCTGTTCCGATAAATAAAAGAGCTCCAGACAATGCTATCCCGATTGACCACCAATTATGCTCAGGAACTTCCACCCTGTTATATTCAGTCCTAAACCTCGTGTTGAGATCTCTCAGCTGATCTCCTCTCTCCATCCCGAACACTTCTCGATTATTCACCAGGATCTCAAGCTCATCAGCAATACTGGCAATTTCCCTTAGTGCATTCCTGGTGGGACCAGAAACATGTCGTATGACTTGTCTTATAGCTCGGCCTGCGGCAACCACGCTTGGAGTAGCATCATTATTATTCCTGGCTTCGGTTATACCACTACCTACCACATCCATATGACCCATTGCACCCGCTATTCTCAGTCCTCTATGAAAACTGTGCGTTCCACCAATAAGTAGGGATATACCTAAAAGTAATCCTCCAATAGGTAGGCCATAACCCATCAAGAAAGTTGTACCACCTTCTATACCCTTACCACCCTTCTCAAATGACTCACAGCCTAAATTTAGACTCATCACTATAGCCAAGGCATTCATTTTGGAAAATCCTAATCCCCGAGCCTGATTATAGAGATTTTGCAGACCATCCATATAGGATTTAAATCCTCGTTGATTTAGACCCTTCGGATTATCCGTAACCAATTTGCCCAATTTCTCGGCACTAGCCTTCAATGCCGTCATTGCCTTCTTTAAAGACCCAACTTCTTTCAAGTGAATTTCAATGCCTCCCTTACTAGCAACAGTTTCACCATTTTCATTGATTTTAAATTCGAATCCTTCCCCATGCAGGGTTTCCAATGCTTTTACCAGGTCATTTACAACTCCAACCTCAACACTTTGAGACTGATTACCGCGAATTGCCTCGGCAACTTTTGCTGCAACAGACATTCCTCGCGCACGTTTAGCAGGCTGATCTTTCACTTCTCCCTCAACAATCTTCAGCTCAGGACGACGATTTTTAGATTTAAAAATTTTGCCACCCGCCGTAGAAATCACACCACCAGCAACATTGAGTGAGCCAATAGACACATAGGCATGGAAAATTTGATAACCAAAGTTATCCCAGAACACCTGAAATTCACCTTCCGACAAATGCTGAACTCCACCGAGCAAAAGCATTGCTGCAACTTGCGTATGGCCAACAATTACCAATTTATTAATAAGTTGCACCAGCTTTTTGTCAGCTAATTTGGGAACAAATTCCACTAAAGCCTTATTAAAAGCCGCAGCCCCCCCCTCACCTAATTTGCCAGCACCCCTGAATAAGCCTAGGGCGGCTGAAGTCCAGAGTATGCTCTTTACCCAATCTTCCTGGTCAAAAATCAGTTTTTCCTGCAATCCCTGAAAAGTTAATTCAAAAGATGCACCACCAACAAGCATCTTTGTCCCACTAGCTGACAATTTTCCCATACGATAAGCTGCTCTTCCCATCCTACCACCCTCGGCTAACCTGCCACCCCATGCAGCCATTCTAGTGGCTGACAAAGCCGCCCTGGCAGCATAAGAAAGGCCTTTAACTACCACTTCCGCTACTGCACCACTTACTAATATCATAGGTGCTGTAAAAACCAGCTCCTCTATAACCATATCCCAACTTTCATCAGTCAAATTGAAAGCCTCTCCCTTGGGATCAAGCATCTCACTATATTGCTCCCAATAGGCCTTTTTCCCACTCGGTATCTCAAGGGATTTTTGACCACTCTCCGCGTCATCCAATTTTCCAATAATAATATGCTCAGCGGCATATTGATGAAGCAAGCGATCATAATGCATATCTCTCAACCTTGCTTTAGCATCTTCAATCTGCCCCCTGTTCATCCCCTGTTTTTCTCTCCACTGGGCAATAACTTCCGTCGTTACCAGTTTGCCGACTTTGGCATCTGCCTGATCAAATAATTTTGCTTTAACATTATCTTCGGATTTATCACTGCTTTGAGGATCTCCGGGAATAAAATCTATAGCCATCTGGAACTCATCAGCCATTGCTTCTTCCAAAACGGCCTGAGCTGACTGATAGTCAGACTGTTCTCGCAGAAATTTAACCAGATTCAAATAATACTCCTTCTTTTTGCTCTCATCCGCAACATCATCAATACGGCCGTGCTTGTATAAAAACACCTCAGATCCACTATGAGATCTCAGCACATCTCTTACTTGGGCTCCAAATTCCTTATTATATTTCGCAAATAGCTGCTCTACGGTCAAACCATTTTGTACGATTTCCATTATGCCGACTCGATTAATTTCATCTACAATGTGAGTGATTTTTCTCACCCTGTCATAAGTGTGCCCGGCAATTTCATACCCTTGTAAGAATTTCTCGCCCAGCCCCCTCTTCTCCACAATTTTGCCTTTGACAGCTTCCAACATCATAATAATGGCATTTAATTGCTCGACTCGATATTGTACTTTACTTGGGATCTGTAAATCCTCCGCACCCTCCTTCACCATAGTGTCAATAATTCCTTTCCACTCATTTGCTGAATACCTATCAAAAATCGCCTTAAGCTCCGATTCCTTATTTCTTTCGGCAAATCCGGGTGCGCGCTCATTGGCAACCTTTATATCGGTTGGAATTGAAATAGCTATACCAAGAGACTCGGCTATATTATCAAGCTCCTGCTCAAATGGCTGGATCAAATCAGCTCTCCTCTCCTGATAAATCAAATCATCAGCTATTACTTCAAGATGATCCTTGGCTTGTTGAGCATTTTTAGAATCCCGATTGGTTAAAGCCGCATCCAAACCATTCATTAACTGATTATATTTGTTGACAATACCCGGGGCTTTAGCGGGATCAACATCCTTCAGAGCCTTGTACAATTTTTCCGATTTTTTTTCAGACATAGTGCTTTTGGTTAAATATTTTTAAGTTTATTTAAATAATAAGTATTTGATTTAACTCTGTCATTCATATCATCCAGGTAAGTATCCTCAATAAAATCAATTTCATTTTCATAGAAATTAATGAGGTCATTAGCGTTGCCGCTAAATTTTACCTTTTTATGAGTGAGCGCCGACGTTGTAGAATTTGCCGCATCATGCCTCGATATTTTATCCAAATGGGTAATATCATAATAATACTTATCAAATGTCCCACTGAAAATTTCACCTATACCTTTAGATTTAGTCCTTATCATTTGCATTTGCAAAGTACGTATCCTATTCAATGCCTTGGTTGCGTCAGTTGACTTGCTGTTGTTCCTATATTCTAATTCCCAATTTTTCAACATTATTGCAATTCTTCTTTCCAGAGTATCACGATTTGCATCATTCATTTCTGAGCGACTGAATGAATATATATTTATTGATTTAAGTCTTCTTATCTCAAGATTATATCGATTTACCGCTTTCTCAAAAGGACGCATTTTATGACCCAAAATTACTAGATTGCTACTGTAGAAAAAAGCGTTAAATTGCTTCTGTGACATCTTTCCATATCCTGGAACAATATAAAACTTTCCTTTCTGCTCGGTTTTACCTATCACATCATTCAACTCCGGCTCGGGAGCAGGAGGAGTTTTAAAATACTCCACAACATCCGTAATGAACTCTTTAACCTTACTTTTTGGATCTTTATCACCCATAGCATCAAATGTTTAAATTAAATCTAACTCTATAATAAAATTTAGCCAATTTTTCCAAAAAGCCCTCACTTTCTACAAAAAAGCGCAATTTGCCTGAATTTTCATTCCTAGCGTTTAAAATAAAATTATAAAAATCATCCACCTTCTGATCCATTAGTCTTATCTGAACTGAACGTCTTGAGCCTGCAACTTGAGCTATATCATCAGTGTCACTCCATATTTTGGAAGTTGAAGACCCCGAAACAGGATCCTTATAGATATCAAACTTTCCCCTTTCTTCTTCTGCCGCATCAGTCTTAGCTGAATTGTCCAAGTATTTGTCCAGTTCAGTTATATTTGCGTCTATTCCAAAATGAGTCTTTATGTTTTCCACAGCCTCAATAAGCTTCCTTTGAAATTCCATATCCAGTGGGGTATGAACGGCCGGATCAGTTGCGTGATTGACAGTAAAATGTGTGAAAGGATCACTATTATCCTCCGGATCAATAGCATCATATCTGGCCTCTGTACTGGTAACCCAAGTTTGATAATCCAAAATGCCTAATCTCGGATCGGTAGGTAATGGCACATTGCCGGGATGCAAGGAACCACCATCGGTAATTTTGTCGATTTCATTAGAAATTCTATCTTTTACATATGCAAAATATCTCAAGCGGTAATGTCCACAAAGATTCGGGTCTTCATCCCATGGTACACTAGCATTCGAACTCCTTGGAGGCCACTTTAAGTTATCCAGAAATTCCTTGGAATCCAAATGCGCAGTATAATAAGTGAAAATATCAATAATCTTTCCTGCGGCCAGATGAGATTCATCATTCAAGTCCGAACCTGCCCCAAGACCCTTTAGATTCATTTTATATGCCAGTGCCTCCATATTTGCACGTTCCAATTTATATTGAGTACTTTCTGAGCCGGAAGACCTGATACGGTCAGTAACGCCCAACATGAACTCCGTACGCTCCCACTCTTTACCGTTCATCTTTAGATCCCGATTCTTAGCTGAAACATCGTTATAAAGTCGTTTCAAATCATCGTTTGCAACTCCAATTATCCTTTTCATTTCTGCATCCACCGCTGACAGACTATCTAGACTCTTCATATTATTTTTTAATTTAAACATTGTCTGATTCCTAACCGTATCCATCATCATATTTGAAAAACTATCAGGTACTGTCCCGGAAACACTATCAGCTATTGTATTAAATAAGTTACCTCCGCTTGTCTGCCCTGCCAATGATTCAAAGAAATGTTTTAAGAATTTTTCCGGACAGGCATCCTTAATTAAAAGCTTAAAGCTGGCAATAGTTTTATTAAATCCAAATTCCGGATCTGAACTGATTGCATCTAAATACTCATCAGCAAAAGCGGGGCTTTTCACAAGTGCCTTTTCATCAGCCGGAGTTTTAAAATTAAATTTAGCCGTCACGGTAGGTGTATTAGCTACAGTGCAACTAATACCTATAGGAATGCCGGACTTACCGACCAACAGTGTGAACTCATGATCATCTTGAACATCATCCCTAACTCTCAATCTATTAGCATTTCCAAACACCTTCAACGCCTCAAACTCCTTCTGATCCAAAAGTCTCCCCAGCACAACCCTCTCCAAATACCCCCCACTACCGGTCTCTCCATCATCAATCGTCAGCTTGGTGCCATCGAGAGATACTGTTATCGGGGTGGGCACATCAGGATTAGGATCAACCCCCAAATTCGGAGCTCCTTTAAAGCTCGTCTTCGACTGCCAACTACTACCACTAAATTCCGGTTTACCGATATCTCTATTTCCATTCTGAAATTTCTCCGCCAATTCTTTCATCCTCTCATCCACCATCGTCACTGCCTTATTAGCTTCACTCTCCATCTCATCGCCTGACAATGGAATGGTCACATCCGCTAGGCGAGGAGCGGCATTATAACCCAAGTCCGATCCATAGTTATTTCTCAAATAAATTCTATAACCGCTTTTATCCACGGCCACGACTATCGGGAATCCTTTCAGTTTTCCTCCGTAATGTCCGTGTCCGGTGCCTCCATTCAATTCCAGGTCATCCATAACGAAGCCATTATTTCTCAAGACATTATTCGTACCGGCCAGTAATTTAGCCTTAATATCATCCGCCTTCTCGCTTGAATAGATCTCATCATCGTGAACCGACACATATCGTCTGGCCTCCTGCATCAAGTCCTGTACGGTTGACTTTGCCCACTTCGAATCTTGCAAAGCCTTTTCATAAGACATATTCTTAAATGTTGGATGATTTTTTTTCAAAGTTTCATCATAAATTTTACCCATCGCAAAGGCCAGTTTATAAAGCTGCTGACCCACGCGTATATATTCTCTCTGATGACCGGAAAGCTTATCATTCCCAACATAACCTCCTTTTTCACCCAAACCCATTTTGAAGGGCGAAACATCCTTCAAATATTCAAATTGCTCCGGGAACATATGCGGATCAATAAAATTAGTCCCGGGTATATTGGTTTTCAACATCAACGTTTGCAGAGAGTCTAATTTCGTATCGGCCATTTGCATGGCAATACCATAATCCAAATCCTTGAATTGCTCATTATATTTGGGCATACTCAGTATTTGTCTCATCGCTTCCAGCGGAGTACCTTTCACTTCCGCGTCCATATTTTTGAATCCGACCATTTTCCCCACATCATAGCCGGCATTTTTCAGCATAATATTCGCGCCATAAAGCGCGCCACCCCACATCAGCCAGTCTTTTAAATTAAAGCCACTTTCCTTATGGGCCGCGTCTCCGTGACCGTCACTACCTCCGAAAAGTTTTTTACCCAGTGTCTGCCACAAGGCATAACCACCGGCGGCATAAATAGCAAGCGTCGGATAATCTCTATCTTTCACGGCTTTTTGCACGGTATCTAAATTGCTTTTCGCAAAATCCACTACCGTAGTCCCAATCGGATCCACACCCTGATCTTGCTGAGCTTTCAAGGTAGCCATTTGCTCATTAATCTGTTTCTCCAGAATTTCCTTCCGCAAAAATTTCATCACGGTATCATAGGCCTTAATATAAGCCGAACCGCCATCAAAAGTTGTGGTGGCTTCGAGGGCTAAAATAGTATCATGATTATGTCCCGAGCTTGGATCTTTAAACATCGCGACATATTCACCCTTGTTTTCACCTAAATATGTATTACTTTCTGCAGCCGCACGTCGTAGAATAACAAAAGCCGCATTGTAAAAATTAGGATCCTGCTTGATTATTCCCATACGATCACATTCCTGATAAATCCTATCCAGGCCGGGCAATGTAGTATGATCCCAAGTTGCAGGATTATATTTGTAATTCCTACGCGCAATATTAACACTCCACCCCTCAAATTTTTCCTTTTGCGCGTCAAGATCGTATTCCGGTTTTGACAAGAAGTCATCTATTGTCATCTTAACCGGTAGCTCTTGCGGACATTCTCCGGATTTTAGAGGGGCAACTTTCGGTTCACTAGAGGGCCCCGGCTCAGCTGCATCACTGGCTTTGCCTGGCGTGTCAAAACCAGCATATATGGGTCCTCCGGGGATGTGTGCATGCAAGCCGACTGCTCCAGGGTCAGCTTCCGGTTTAGCTTCCGGCTTAGCTGCATCAGGCAATCCCCCTTGTGTTTTTAATTTATCTAGGCTTACAGCAGATTCAATTCCTATCTTGACAGCGCCTGTTTTTCGCTTGGAATCAGCAATCACTGTCTCGGTATGAACTTCGGCCTCACCACCAACCTTGGGCACCTCCGCCGCCTTCGGCTTCGGCTCATTCCCCGGCGGCGTATCATAAACAAACCTCGCCTCGAAAAATAACGAATCCATAGACCTGAAAGTGTGTAAATTTTTCCTTTCCATTTGTACAATTTTTATTTTTGTATCACACAATTATATCAGAAAACCTCCCCGAGTTCAACACCCCCGGAACAGAAAACTTCAAATGTCGACACTAAATTCAGCCGCGCGCCTTTTCAGTTTCTTGACAACTTCACAGTTCACAGAAATCGTAAAAGACCGCTGTCCTCAAAACCGAAAAGGCTTATTCAAGCCAAGAAGTGAGTCAAAAAGTGTGCGCGTGCACAGATTATCAAGAGAGCTTTTCACGGTACCCACGACTTGCCCCACAGCAAAATTCCAGCAATTTTCGCTTGACGAAAATATATTTAATTTTTTAGCTCGCCGGAGTGACTAGCCTAAAATCACTCAGTTGTTATAATCAAATTAATGAAAAAAACACCAGCCCCAAAAATCAACTCCACCGCTCTCCGTAAAATTTTCTCAAAATTTTCGCAAATTAAACTTGCCTACCTTTTTGGTTCCCGCGCCACCGGCAATTACGGGCCAATGAGTGATTATGACTTCGCCTTTTATCTGGAAGAAAAAGACCCCATGAAAAGATTTAACATAAGTATTGATATTGATACGGCTCTCTCAAGATTTTTCAAAACCAATGATATAGACATTGTCATTTTAAATGATTCTGAAATGCCGGATCTGAAATTTAACATTATTAATGAGGGTAAACTGATTTACAAAAAAGAGCCTTACAAAGTAATAGTAGAACCAAAAATAATTAGCGAGTACCTCGATTTTAATCAGCAATTGTTCAAGCACTGCTTAACGGCAAGTCTATGACAAGTATAAAAATTATCGAGAATAAAATCAGCTTCATAGAAAAACAGTTAAATATTTTAAAGTTTTTCAAGAAATACCCTTCGAATATTCTGGAAAATGATATGATTGTAAGGGGAGCTGCTGAAAGGTACATTTACCTGGCTGTGCAGGCTTCAATTGATTTAGCCGAGGTGATTATTGCCTTCAAGGATTTTCGTAAACCGACCACTTATCGTGAGAATTTTGAAATTCTTGAAGAGCACAAATTCATTCAACCAAAGCTGCGTGAATCCATGATACAAATGACAGGTTTTAGAAACAGGATCGCTCATGGCTATGAAAATATAGATTACAAAACCGTTACCGACATTCTTCTGACAGGTCCCGCAGATATAAGGAGCCTTATTAGATTGGTTAAAAAAAGACTAAAATTAAACTAACCCTCGCCGATCTCATTAAACTTTTTAATGAAGTTTTGAAAAAACACCGTCAGGCCCTTGTTGATTTTTTCCATCAAGGTGGGATAAAGCATGGCAAAATCCATCAGCACGTCCTCACTGTTGACATCCGGTGCCGCCAGGCTCATCTGATTTATAAATTGTCTTAATAATATGGCCTGTTCTTCATTCAGGCTGTTCCAGATACTGAAAATTAAGTGATCACGGGTTTGTCTGCGCAAGATTCCCAAAACCAGAGTTCGATAAACTGCATCATTCTGATCAATCTTTAATTTATCCAAAATCGCATCATAAAGATTTTCCGCGTCCGTGAGGACATTTACCACCCGCTGTAGGGGAGTAGTTGCTGATTGTTTGTTTTCATCGGCCATATAAATGTTTTAATGTTGACCATGCGACTTCGGCGCTTCATGTGTGTCATGAGCAACCTCCGGTGCGGCATGGGTCTCCGCAGCATGATGCGCGTCAGTCACGACCGGCCCCGCGCTCACATCAGGCGCGGAATTTCCTTTCACTTCCACTCCCAGCATTTTGGCGGCCTCGGCGATTTTTGCCTTATAAGGCGCGTAATCCAAAAATGGTGAACTTGCCACTTCCAGCACCGGTAAATGGGCTTTTTCTCTCATGGCCGACTTTTTAGCCGTTCTGAGAGCTCGTTTCTTTTCTTGCCTTTCCTTGTATTTTTGAGTCTTAAATTTAGTTCTGTTATAGCCGGATTTGACCTCAGTACCAACACGACTATAAGCTCCTTTAACATTTGCAGTGACACCTTCCTTTACATATGCTACAGCTCTGGAAACATCTTTGACTAAAGTTTCTGATATTCCCGGCAATGTCAGCGGCTGTTTTCTAAATAAATTGATCGGAGCGGCCGCTAGTTTTCCGGCTATGAGCAAAGGATATTTCGCCACCCTAAAGGGTAATAAAAGAGCGTTGAACCCCAAACTGGTTCCGGCTTTTGCCATTCCCCAGCCTCCCCATGCGGCAATTTTTAGCGGCGCAATCATGGATAAATCCAAAGCCGTTTTGCCAACAAATTTGCCCACATCCACACCGCGATCCTTCAACCATTGTGCCTCTTTTGAATTCCAATATTGGGAGCCAACCTCATCCTGTTTGAATTTGACCGCATCGACTACGTCCGCTTCCACGGCTTCCTTTATTAGATCCTTAAGTTTTAATTCATATACTTCATTGCTAATTTCTCCGTCTTTCAATTTGTCGCACAGCTCCTCATATTCCTCATTTAGAGCTTCAACCATGTAATTTTTAAATTCGCCACCTTTACTATCATAATTTTCAAAATGCTTCTTGGCCAACGGCCTGATTTTTTCCAGCTGTTTAGTAAAAGCCTCATCTACAATTTCGGCGACGCTGGAATTGTCCAGCTTATCCTCAACATCCAATTCTTCCTTTGCTATCAAAGCTCGCAGCTTCTTTTTCAGACGCGCGGTCTGCAGCGAAATCACATTATCATCATGATGATTTTCCTTATCGAAGCGCTCCATCAAAGCCAGCAGAAAAAAACCGTTTTTACGATTCAAGCGACCAATGTCAAAAAGTGCTTCTATACTCGCCCAGTCACTAAATTCTTCAGGTTTGAAACCTTTGAATGGTTGAATATCATTACCACCTTCCCTATATTTAAAGTTGATCAATTTACCTCTAAGTCCAACCTGATTTACCGTATTCAAAAGTTCCGCTCCTCCGCGATTAGCCAATGCCTGATAGCTTTCCTGACTCTGAAGTTTGCCCACATCACTAACCACAGTTAGTTTAGCTATTTTTCCCTGATCTTTCGCGTCCAATTCCGGAAATTTCTGCGCAACCAATACTCCCATAATTCTATTCGCCACCTGCGCATCGGTAAGATTCTTGTTCTTTGCCTCCGCTTCCTTGGCGAGGTCTAATTTTTTGTCCGCCTCTTTCCGATCTTTCTCTGCCTCAGCTATCGCAACTTCTATTGCCACAACAAATCCTTTTATCTTACCATCACCCAAGAATTCCTCAAGATATTGATGATAAAAATTCGCAATTTCTGCGGCCGCAAAATCTGTATCAGTAGGCTTCTTCAGTTCCTTGAAGGCTTTTTCCATCACCTTGGCATGAGAAGTGCTCGCTTCTTTATCTGTTCTCAACAATACTCCGTGTTCTGTCGCCTTCACTATTTTAGCAACCAGTTGTTCCAGCACACCATGGAAAGCTTTAGCCTTATCAATCTTTCCTGTTTCATCATCGAAATTCTTTTGCTCGGCTATGCCATAGTCCGCATCTTTTAGTTTGACATCTGCCTTGTCCGAGAGACCACTGAAATGTTTTCTGAGCTCAGTGTATTTACTAGACAAATTAGTAAATTCTGCATCAGTTGTTATTGAATCAACATTTAAATCATCAAGGAAATCTTTCAGTGTTTTAATACTAGTACCAGTTGTTTCGCTTTGATCTAACAGCCCAAGCTTAAAAGCCTTCTCGCAGCCCCTGGCACGCTCCAATGCATCAGATCTAAAAGTTTTAAATAGATCTCTGAATTTTTCCAGTTGCGCTACTGTTACATTTAATTTTCGCAATCCGACACAATTACCATCGTATTCGGCTTTCTTGTCTAAATTATCCTGCTCTAATGCTGCAAGTCTATTCTCTGCACTTTGTCTTTGAGAATAGTCAGATTTAGGGTCATTTTTTAATCTATCCAAACTAGCTTTTTCCTGCAGAATATTGCCGGCAATCAGTTGTTTACCTGTGCTATTGTAATTGTCGATTGTACTTTTTAACAAATCAGCGTCGGTTTTTTTGCCTGTAATAGTTCCCTCGATATTTCCGGATGAATAAGTTAAATAAGTTGGCAATAAAGATTTTAATTCCAAAAACTTATCCTGCAATTCACCGGTTTTTTTCTCCGCGAATAATTCTTTCAACTCTCCAAGTTTAGCTTTTTCTTCATTCTTCAAATCCAGAGCAGCTTTTTTTGCACGCAACGTCGCAGCAGTCACAACAGTCACAGCAGGAACTACTGTAAGAGCACTATTCAGCTCTACATACTTTTTATGCACCGCTTTTGCTTCATCGCCACCGAAATATTTACGATCCTCATCCAGCGCCGCCTTTTTATGGCCGGCATGCTCACTTTTAGTCTCCAAAGCCAGCATATCTTGCGTCGGCAACTCCTTACCAAAAGCCTCATCCAGAATTTCTTCCAGGCTCATGGCAGGCGCCTTGAAGGAATCCAGCTTATCACGATTGGCCTGATATCCGGCAAGAAATTGCTGCGTATCAGATAAATTTCTGCCAGCCTCCGCCATTGGTTTCTCCAACAAACCATGGAGCTTTGTAACAAACTCCTCACGAGCACTGATGAAATTTGCCAGAACACCGGGTAGATCAGAATTTTCCGTAGGAGCACCTACTGCAAATTTTGCCTTACATTCTTTATATCGATCAAAAAAAACGCTCCCCAAGCTTCTGACATTTGCACGTAAATCTTGATCATCGTCATAATCTCTTACTACCCGCCCCATGTTAAATAACTCAACTTTAACCTCCTCTAACTTTCCAAGAACTGACACACGATAACTATTATCAATAGAATCTATAGAATCCTCTCTATCCATTTCCTTAGCCTGAAAGTCAGTAGCACTTTTCTCGAAGCTGATTTTAATTTCATAAATTTTGTCAAAACTTTTCTTTAAATCTCCAACGCCTCTACTCAAAGTTTTACTAAGCCTTTTCATCTCAATCAAAGCCTCATTAGCTACTTTGGCCTTATTTCCTTTCACTTTTAATGGCTTCAATCTCTTTATCAATGGCACAAGTCGGTTTATCAGTAAATTCTCCCATCTTCCACAATTTTGCGCTTCAGAAGGTTTGTTTTCAGGTTTTTCAAGCTCATCAATCAATTCACTTGCCTCAGCCCTGAAACCACCACCTGCATCTAAATCGCGAACCATTTGCAAGAAGGTCTTAAAGAAGCTCGATAGTTCACCAATATCAGCATTATAACTAGCCACGCCTCTATTCATGTCAACAAGATCGGTTCCCTTAGCATGATCCCCATCCCTCAACTTTTGCTGTCCTAAATTGATCGTATTTAACTTTTCTAACAAATCCTCCAACTCCTTACGACTGCCCTCCAGGTCCCCGGTAGTACCAATTTTCTTGCCCAACTCCTCAATCCCCTTAATCCTACTAACTTTAGCCAGCAACGCAGGCTCATGAGCATCACGAATACCTTTTTCTGCCTCCAATTTCCCAATCTCCACATCCCTTTCCCCACGCACCACCCTCGATGCTTCCACTTCTCCTAGTCTCCTTACCACCGCCTGTAATTCCGGCCTACCTTTCAGATCAAATTTTGGATCCACTCTGAACTTCAAAGCCTTTGCCAGCCTTTTCATTAGCGCGCCATCCGCTTTTTCGATTTCTCCATTTTCCTGCTCCAGCATAAACTTTCCATACACACCTTCAAAAGCTCTAATAAATGCCGCGGTCTGACCTACCTGCTCCCTTTCTTTAGTAAATGCTCGCTGAAATGAGTCAACATGGCGAGCGCCCATGGTTGCTCCAATTTTGTCAACAACGTCCTGGCTGATCAACTTAATTCTCACCGCTTCCCTCAGTACTGCTTCAGGATTATAACCATTAGCCTCAGCAAGAGCTCCAATAGAGCGCATCTGCTCACCATTAAAATCCTCATTCATATCCTCCAGTTTTCGCGCCGGTTGTGCTGCCATAAGATATAGGTTTATCTGATAATTCTAGCACGGAATGAGCCTAAAAACAATTGCCAAAAGGGTTTCTGACCTGTAAACTCCTCCCGTTTGAGTATTGCATAATACACCAGGGCAAAAAATATGCAAGACCAAAATCATTATTAAACCGCTATCTCTAACCAATATCACCAAATGGACTACAAAATTAAAGCACTGCCGCAATCTTTAGTCGAAATTACCGTCACGATTTCCGACGAAAAGATGGGGGAATTTATCAAAAAAGCCACGGAAGAAATTTCCCGTGATATAGAGGTTAAAGGCTTCCGCAAAGGTCATGTGCCTCCTCAAATTCTCGAACAACATGTTGATAAAAAGTATATTATAGCTCACGCGCAGGATATGGCTATCGGAAATACCTACGCCGAAATTGCCACTAAGGAAAAGCTTCAGGTTGTCACTCGTCCGGAGGTAAAAATCGAGCAGGAAGCTCCACTGACTTATGTGGCCACTGTAGCCGTGATGCCTCAGGTGGAAATAACAGATCATAGATCTTTGAAAGTAAAAAAAGAAGAAGTGACAGTAACGGAAAAAGACCTGGATGATGTCGTAGCCGATCTCAAGAAATACAACACTATATATAAGGACGTGGAACGCGAGCTCAAAAAAGGAGACAGAGCAGAAATTGATTTCGAGGGCTTTGATGAACAGGGGGCAGCCGTCCCAAATACCAAGAGCACCAACCATCCGCTAATAGTAGGTGAGGGGACTTTAATTCCCGGTTTTGAAGATCATCTGATCGGCCTGAAAAAAGCTGATAAAAAAGAATTTGAGCTCACTTTCCCGGGCGATTATCACAAGAAAGATTTTCAGAAGAAGAAGATGAAATTCAAAGTGGAGGTGAAAAGGATAGAGGAACCATCTGCTCCCGAGCTTGACGAAGCCCTAATAGAGAAGGCCACCGGCAAAAAGCACACCGTGGAAGAATTCAAAAAAGAAATAATGGAAAACATTCGTCTGAAAAAAGAGGAAGGAGCTAAAGTAAAACAAGAAAACGCATACATCGAAAAAGTCCTCAAGGAAATGAAAGTAGAGCTGCCACAAATTATGATCAATGACGAAGTGGAATTCATGATTGCCGAGATTAAAGAAGAGGTTGAAGCCAAAAATATGGAATTTCAGAAATTTCTTGAACAGGCCAAGCTCACCATGGAAGATTTGCAAAAGAAATATCACGCTGAAGCTGAAAAACGCGTAAAGATCAGATTAGCTCTCCAATTTTTGTTGAAGGCGGAAGATATTAAAATTTCCGACGAAGATTTAAAAGCTGAATTGGATAAATTGAAAGCCCTGTATCCGGAAGATCAGCACAAAAAAATCGAGGCCGACTTTGCCGGCGGCAAACTCGCCACCCAGATTGGCAATCGCATGGCCATAAAGAGTTTGTTTGAGAAGGTGTTGGGGTAGGCTACGGCACAATCTCGACTTGCTACTTTTCTGATCTAGCATAAAATAACCAGTGTTCGCCATGCGCGCCTACCTCCTTAAAACCATTTCCCATGAAAGCCTTTTATCTCACAGCCTCTATCATCATGACAGTTCTGATTCTAATTCTGTCTTTTGAAAATATCGGCTCACAATGCAGTGGCCTCAACTTTTTCTTCTATTCCATCGAGCAAAATCCCACGATGCTTATTCTTGGCATCGCCGTAATTGGTATCATCACCGGTGCGTGTTATCACGCCTTCCTTTCCAGAGTCCTTTCCAGCACCCCGGAAGACGACGAGCAACAATTTTAACAAGCCTGCGCGCCGAAGGCTAAGCAAAATTCTTGAACAATCCCTTGCCAACCGTATACATTTTGTATACATTCTCCCTGGGCAATAAAACCAGGGTATGTTAAAAAGGCTTTTTACGTCAAATACGCGTATCAAGTTACTAACCGTTTTTCTGATGAATCCTACCGAGGAATATTTCATCAGAGAGCTGACTCGTAAACTTGATGAACAAATTAATTCAATTCGTCGTGAACTTGATAACCTTAAACGTGCCGGACTTTTCAAAACCAGGACGAAAAATCGTAAAAAATATTATTACGTGAATATGAATTTCAGTCTTTACGAAGAACTAAAAAGCATCATAATAAAAGCGGTTTCCTCCAACGAAAGTTTGATCAAAGATCTTGAACAAATGGGAGATATAAAAGTTCTCGCCCTGGCCGGACAATTTGTAGAAAAGCCCACTACCAGCGTGGATATTCTGATTGTCGGCAATGTTGACCGCGAAAAATTGACCAATTATATCACTAATGATTTGCGAGCCAAGCGTCCGATTAAATTTACCGTGATGACGGAAGAGGACTATCGTTATAGGCTAAATTGTAATGACAAGTTCGTGACTGACTTGATAAGTAATGTGGATAATCAGATAGCAGTAAATAAACTTGCAAAATACGACTAGCCTCTATATATTACACCAGCTAGCGAGGCTGCATTGATACCAATTTATTCAAATTACCATTATGTCTCTCCTACAAGAAGTACAAGAATTGGCAGTCAAAGCCATGAAGAAAAAAGTACCAGAAATAAAACCCGGTTACACTGTAGCCGTCCACCAGAAAATTAAAGAAGGTGAAAAGGAGCGTGTACAGATTTTCGAGGGGTTAGTGATCCAAGTTGGCAGTGGACATGGCGCCGATAAGACTTTTACGGTTCGCAAAGTGGTTGAAGGAGTAGGCGTGGAAAAGATTTTCCCCTTATATTCTCCCAACATTGAGAAAATTCAGATCAAGAAAGAAGGCAAAGTACGACGTGCCAGACTTTATTACATGAGAAATAGGTTTGGTAAATCCGCCAGACTTCAGGAGGATTTTGTTAATAATGATGACTTGGAAAAAGCCGTAGAAGAACTTGCGTCTCAAAAAGCTAAAGAAGAAGCGGCAAAAGCTGCGGCAGAGGGTACTGAGTCATAGCAGACATTCAGCCGGCTAAGCATATCTTTCACTGGCAATGTTCGAATAGTCCTCGGAGAGATTTTATAATTATTTTAAGAAAATTTTAAGAAAATTTAATATTTGGATGCTAGGGTGGTAGAGAATTTATCACCACAAATATTATGCAGAATAATAGCACGCCGCTTTCCATAGCCAAAAATGACTATATAGCACCTGGTTCCTGGATAATAAAACCATCCATGGACTGTGTAGCCTCTCGGCTTTCCGATCTCGAATTGTATAATCGCTGCAGAAAATACGGGATGAACGCAAAGGTATGGTCTCGTAGATTTGCCGGGCTCCTGCCGGAAGTAGCCAAGAGAAGTTTACATCGGAGAAAAGGCTTTACCTCTATTCAGGAATTTGCGGCTAAAGTTGGGGGGATGAGTGAATATTCGGTAGAACGAGTTTTGCAATTACATTTGCGCATTAAAGATAAGCCGTTTTTACTTAAAATCTTCGAGTCCGGCACGGAAGGTTGGAGCAAAATAGACAGAGTATCATACATAGCCACAACGGAAACAGATCAGTTTTGGGCAGACCAGCTGACGAAATTATCAAAAGGTGCTTTAGAGCTCTATGTACAAAATTACAGATTAAAAAGTGCGCCCGGGCGCACTTTCGGAATAATTCAAAATCAACAATTCGAGCCACCTATTCGCTTTTCCTTTCCTATAAATAGAAACGTGGAATTTGGCTTACGCCTGGTAAAACAGACACTGGAGAAGCAGACTAAACAAAGCCTAAGTTGGAATGAAGCCTTCGAAATGATCATTAAAAAAAGTGAAATCGAAACAGTGAGTCTTTGCCAGAAATGTTCGAAGAAAAATGGCACGATAAAAATTTGCGAAGAATGCAATAAGAAAATACACAATGTCTAGTCGAACAATTCCTCAGAAAATCAGAGAGCAAATGAGTAAGATGTGCAAATTTCCAGGTTGCTACAAGCCTGCTGTGGCACTCCACCATACTAAGAGGTTTGCCATATTTCGCAGCCACAAGTTAGAGGAAATAGTACCACTATGTAAATTTCATCATGAACTGGTGCATGCCGGTTTACTTTCAAATGAAGAGGAAATTATTCAAAAATGGAATTTTCTTTTACCGAATTCGCCTGGAAAGAAAAGCGAATATTTCAAGGACAAAATAGATAGGGAATTTTTAATCTTTAAAAATCGATACAGAAAATAATGGCTACTGCATCGCTCCGGCTTAGCAAAAGACGGAATTTGTGCTATTCATAAGACATGAAAATCGTAGTATGTGGGAATTATGGGGCGCAAAATCTGGGTGATGAGCTGATTTTGGACGGACTATTGGCAACATTGAAAGTTGCCGCCCCAGCAGCTGAGATCACCGTCATGAGTGGTAATCCCGAAGAAACCACAAGGAAACATGGTGTCAAATCAGTGGCAAAATTTCCGGCCGGATTTAGAAGTGTTCTAAAAAATCTATTTAGCGGATTTGGAAATTCCACAGCCACTACGCAAGCTGTCAGAGACTGCGACTATTTTATTTTGGGCGGCGGGGGATTGTTCAATGACTTGGACTGGCACGCCAGTATCATCTGGTACATGCAGGCTCGGCAGGCCGTAAAATATGGCAAACCGCTGATTATGTACGGCCAAAGTATCGGTCCTCTCAGTGATGTCGGCAAATTCCTGGTGAAAAGAATTTTTCAAAAGGCTGTTTTTATTGGAGTAAGAGATGAGGATTCGGCGATAGAATTGAAAAATCTTGGGGTTGATAAAGAGATTATAGTAATGCCTGATCTGGCTTTTCGCCTACCGGCCGCAACAACAGCATCCATCTTGAATTCGCAAATTGCGGCAACACCACAGAGCATAGTTATCTCTCTCCGCCAGCTTCCCACTACCGATGAAAAATTTATTACCGAATTCGCCACCTTCTGTAATTGGCTTGTAGATGAGCAAAAGCTTAATTTAGAATTTATTGATTTTCAACAGGGACCACACGGTGATCACAACCTGCACCAAAAAATAATTGCTAAAATAAATCAAAAGGAAAAAACAGCCCATCTTGACAACCTCACCAAGACGGCGGAACTACTGGATCACCTTCAAGAAGCTGATTTTGTTTTTGCCATGCGCCTGCACGCCATTATTTCCGCCATGAAAGCCGGCAAGCCCTTTCTGGCCCTTAGCTATTCGAAAAAAATAAATTCGTTAATAAAGGACGCCGGCTTGGAAAAATATCTTATTTCTCATAACAATATCTATGCCGATCAATTGAAAAATTTCTTCCTTTTTTTAAAAGAGAAAAAAAGTGAAATTCAGGAAAAACTCATGAAAATAAATGTCATCAACCTGGAAAAACTCGAAAAAGCCGAGCTGCGACTTAAAGATCTTTTAAAGTAAAGTGATGACCCTGCGCTCCCATTTTCTCCAGCGCGAAAGCCGCCACTCTATTCCCACGCTCACAAGATTCACGGAGACCTAAGCCGTTGACATATCCACTGAGAAATCCGGCTCTGAAAGCATCGCCACAGCCCGTCACGTCCACCACTTTTACTCCGCGAACAGCTGGCACAAACATGTGTTCATAGCCATCCGCCTTGTCCTTTTTTTCAATCAATTCACAACCCTTTTCCCCGGTCGTAATTACTAAAAATCCATTTTCATTCATGTCCATGCCAATTTTCTGCTTCACCATCTCCAGTTCATAATCATTCACAATCATGCCTACGGAATTTCGCATTAAATCAATGATTTCATCCCTCTGCAATGCCGGAATGGCCTGACCGGGATCAAAAATAAATGGCACACCGATATTTTTAAAATACCTTCCAAAATGTACCATTCTCTTCGGTGGCTCAGGAGCAATTATCGCACAAGCCACATCGGAAAAATTCATCGCGGTGAGTTTCATTCCATCCTGATAATTATCCATCGCGCCCGGTGAGAAAATCGCGATCTGATTTTGCTTACTGTCAGACAGAACATAGGCCGCCGCCGTATTTTTTACCCTATCAATAAAAATATTATTTGTAGAAATACCGTTTTGCTTCAGCCACTTCCCATATCGCTCAAAATCCGCCCCCGCCACTCCCAGCACCACCGGCTCCAGATCAAGAAGTCGCAAATTATAGGCAATATTTCCCGCGCACCCACCAAAACCATGTGCATGCCCACTGGCCAAAAAGGACACACTCAAATTTCCCAACTCTCCGGCAATCAAAGACTGAGAAAACTCCCCTTCAAAAGTCATCAGATTATCATAAGCCAGCGAACCTGTTACTATTATTTTTTTCATCTGGTTTTAGGCTACGGCACGAGGCAGTTCTAAACATTCGCTCATCTGCGCCATGCGACTGTGCTGAATCAGACGACCGCTTTCCATTAAACTTTCGAAAGACTCACCGCAATCACCCCAGAAGCCTTTCAGAATATTATAGCTAAGAGTTCCTTGCGCTAGGTAATTGTTATTTACATCAGTGATTTCCAGCTCATTACGGCCGGACGGCTTTAGCCCCCTGATTATTTCAAAAACCTGCGGATCATACATATAGCAGCCTACCACCACCAGATCGGATAGGGGATTTTGAGGTTTTTCAATGATAGAATTGATTCTTCCACCAGTCACCTCCGCCACACCATATGCTTGGGGATTTTTTACGGATTTAAGCAGAATTTTCGCACCCTTTTCTTGCTTCTCAAAATCTTTAACCGTCTCCGCCAAATTATCCTCGAAAATATTGTCACCCAGAATCACCATTACTTTTTCCCCGGCGGCAAAATCTTCCGCCATACCCAGTGCCTGGGCTATTCCTCCAGCCTCTTCCTGCACTTCATAAGCTATTTTTAAACCAAATTGCGCCCCCGACCCCAGCAATTCCAAAAAATTCCCTGCATGCCCCGTCCCGGCAACAATCAGAATATCTGTAATTCCTGCCTCCTTCATGGAGAAAAGAGGATAATAGAGCATCGGTTTGTTGTAAACCGGAAGCAAGTGCTTATTGGTTACTTTTGTCAGGGGATAGAGCCTACTGCCCGTACCTCCCGCAAGAATTATTCCTTTCATGATTGTATGTTTAGGCCCTGCAGGAATCGCCCGTCTAGGCCGGGTTGGAAACCCTGTATTTCTGGCAGGCCCTGCAGGAATCGAACCCACGCTAGCGGTTTTGGAAACCGATGTACTACCATTATACGAAGGGCCTATGTTCAAAAACCGAGCGGCACTATAGCAAAAAGTACTGACTTTGGCGAGTAAAAAGGAAGTTTTTCAAAACTTGGCTACTTTAACAAAATCTAAAAACTGCTCAATTTTTTTCTTGTCTTTTTCATAGAATAAAAATGGCGCAACATCAGCCGCCAACGCAGCAAAATCCATTTTTTCAGAATTTTTAACAAGATGAGACAACAATTCGTCAGAATTATTTATTTGGATTTTTTTGCTCAAGTAAGTATAACTGGGCTTAATCCCCAAAGATAAAAGAAAAACAATATCATAAAAGTCACGCCCCTTCGGTGTCTTTCTATCAAAAGCTGCAAAAATCTTTTGTGCCAAAAGAATATCTTTTGGCGTCACGTTTATACTTGTGAATACATCAAATTTGTTCAATTGGGTTTTGTCGGGAGAATAATCGAAGCCATGTCCAAAAGTATCCAATTGAATCAGCAATTTTTCACCTTCATAATTACTTAAGTGACTTTTATAAAGAATTCCCGGTAGCTTTAAATAGCATCTAAATGCGCCTTTTGCCACATTTCTAATCTCTACCTTACAGCCCTCAAGTTCCAGCTTCTTTTTTACAATCTGGCCTATTTGATCAAATTCTTCAAAAGAAAGGTTAAAATTATCAAAATCCAGATCTTCTGAAAATCGATTGTTACCATACACAATTCTCAAAGCCGTACCTCCCAGAAACGCCAATTTATTGGCAAACCTGGAATTGAAAATAATCTCCAGAATTTTATACTGCAGATATTCCCGCGACATAAAACGATTGAAACGTGGAGCCTTCAAATTATCCGGATACGCAGCAACAATTTGTGTGAAATCAATCATGATTCATTAATTTTAAAAAAATATTAACACGCGTGGTCAAAAGCTTGTTATGAAATTCGATCAGATAATTTTTGAACTTTTCCTGATCAATTATTTCCGTGAAAATCTCCTGATTGATTCTCAATCCCTCAAAATCGGTAGTACTTGTCAAATGCGCATTAAAATAAAAGAAATCCAAAAGTGCTTTTTCCGGTTCCGCAAAATTTATCTTCCAATTTTTGTAATCCATCAGCTTATACCCCCAAAACAAATCAGCTCTGACCTTCCGATAATGAAAATTGATCAATTCGGATTGAAACTCGTAAGTCTGCCTTGTAGTGACACTGGTCGCTACAAATACCCCCTCGGGAATTAAGCCGTAATAGCTTAGCGCCGTTTCAAGGGAAATATATGATGGCTTATAAATAGTATTTGCAATTAGATACAAAGCATTCTCATCCAATTCTTGATCAGAAAAAACATAGTATTTTTTGATAATTTTTTTTATTAGAGCCTTCTTTTGCCAGCGGGTTAGCTGAATTTTCGAAAAATTTGGATAAAATTTCCTGATGTCATTAAGCGAAAAAACCAGATAATTTTTCAAATATTTTTGGAATTCAATGTAATTCATATTGCCAAGATAACAAAAATGTTACTTTAACAATATATATTGTAGGGCAAGGGATGAGTCATTGCCACCATTTACCATTGACAAATTCTCAATTAGATGACACCGTGGGCAATCACGAAAATCGGAACACAGCCCATGAATTTCAGCAATTTTTCAGCGCAAATAGGCAGCCAGAGCCTCCTTCCAAGATCTCAAGGAATCAATTTTATTATTCAAAAGAGTAGAACAAGCCGGCCTCTTTGCCGGCCTTGGAAATTCCGTCGAGCTGGCCGACTTCACGGCAACCGGCATTTTTTTAATTAGAAAAATTTGCTTGGCAAATTCATACCGGCTGCAGGTTCCGGAATTAGTCAGATGGTAAATGCCAAAAGCTCTCAAATTTCCTGTTTTCATCGGCTCAATAAAATTTGCAACTACAGACCTAACCAAATCATCAGCATAAGTAGGTGAACCAATCTGATCACTCACTATTTTTAGCTCTGCTCCATTTTTTAAAGCCTCTCTACCAAGTTTCAGCATAGTATCAACAAAGTTTTTGCCTTGCCCTGCCTGTACGTGGCCATTCTTACCAAAAAGCCAGGAAGTGCGGATTAAATAAAATTTTTTCAATTTTTCCGCCAACAATTCTTCACCCGCTAACTTAGATTCACCATAAACATTAATCGGACCGGTCTGATCACTCTCGGTGTATCCCTCAGCCATTTTCCCATCAAAAACATAATCCGTGCTGAAGTGAATTAAAATCGCTCCAAATTTTTCACACAATTTTGCCATTTCTTCTACCGCTTCCGCATTCATACGAAAAGCCAAATCTCGATTTTTTTCCGCTTCATCCACAGCCGTATACGCAGTACAATTAATCACCAAATCCGGCCCGATTTCCTCAAATTTCACCCCCAGATTCTGAAAATCACAGACATCCAATTCTTCATGACTGAAAGCATGCAGCTCCAAATTAGCTACTCCATTCAAAGCGCTGTCAAAACAAGATCCGAGCATTCCTGATTTTCCCAGCAGTAATATTTTCGTCATAAGGCGAGTATTGCCAGACTATTCAGTCAAAAAATTTTCAATTTTCTTCTTCAAATCCTCCAGCTTCACAATCTCCACCTCCTCTCCACCACGCACCTTCCATTCGACACTCTGCTTTTCCAGCGTCCTAGCACTGATCAAAATTCGCAAAGGAATGCCAATCAAATCCGCATCATTCAATTTCACTCCAGCGCTTTCATCACGATCATCATACAAAACTTCCACACCGTCCGACAGCAATCCTTCATACAATTCCTCGGCTTTTTTCAGCACCGCCTCATCTTTCCCCAGGCTCACCAATTTCACTGCAAAAGGCGCCACCGCCCTTGGCCAAATAATTCCTTTTTCATCATGAGATGATTCCACAATTCCCGCAAGCAAGCGGGTTATTCCAATGCCATAACAACCCATCACAATCGGCTTAGCCTTGCCATCATTGTCCACAAAATTTGCCTTCATCCACTCGGAATAACAGGTTCCCAGTTTGAATACATGCCCCATCTCTATGGAATTTTTAACTTGGAATTTTCCCTTGCCGCAAGCCGCGCAAGTGTCTCCCTCATTGGCCTCACGAATATCCGCGAATTCCGGAGTAGGAAAGTCCCGTTCAAAATTCACATTCAAATTATGATAATGAGTTTCATTGGCCCCGGCTTCAAAATTCACGCGATCTTTGCAGCTCAAATCAGCCACAATTCTCGTGCCCTCTGGCAAATTCACCGGACCGGCATAACCGACCTCGCAACCCGTGATTTTCTTCACCACCTCCGGCGCCGCTAAATTCAAATTTTTACAACCGAGATGATTGCGCAACTTTGTCTCACTGACGTGATAATCGCCACGCATCATCACCGCCACCACGTCCTTATCCGCCTGAAATAACAAAGTCATAGTAGTGCTGTGCACCGGTACACCCAGATGCGCCGCCAGAGCTTCGACTCCCACCACGCCCTTACCTTCAACCTTTTTCATTGGTTTCATTTCCTTATCCTGCCGGTGTTTTTCAAATTTTGACTCAGCTTTTTCAATATTCGCTTTATATTCACAATTGTCGCAAAGCATAATTCGATCCTCACCAACATCAGCTATTACCCCAAATTCTTGCGAATCGGAGCCGCCCATCGTACCGCTATCCGCCTTCACCACCACCACGGGAATTCCGATACGCTCAAAAATAGCATGATAAGCCGCCACCATTTTATCAAAGCTCTCATCAAGCCCGTCCTTATCCCGATCAAAACTATAGGCATCCTGCATCAAAAATTCGCGCGTACGCAAAAGGCCTCCCGTCGCCCGGATTTCATCTCGATACTTCCACTGATTTTGATTGAGAATAACCGGTAAATCCTTGTAAGTGCGAATATGCCTGCGAGCCAGATCGGTGACGGTTTCCTCATGAGTGGGCGCAAGCACGCAATCCGTGCCCCGCGCCGAAGTGAATTTCAAAAGCACATCGACCTTGTCATAACGCCCGGTTTCTTTCCACAATGATGCCGGATGCACGAGTGGCATCAGCAAATGCTGCACCCCTTTTTTGGCTAACTCTTCCTTGATTATGGCATCAATTTTTGCGAGAACCCTGAAGCCCAGCGGTAGGAACTCATACAAGCCTGCCGCCAGTTGATGAATAAAACCGCCTCTCAGTAAATATTTATGGCTCACCGCCACCGCCTCTTTTGGCGTCTCTTTTTGAGTTTTTCCGAAAAATTTTGAATAGCGCATGGTAAAAAATAAAATAACGATCTATAAAGTAGCATAAACACAAGACATAATCATCCGAAATGAGCATTGACAATGACTCAATAAGTTGTATTATCAAATACTTCTAAAAACTACAACATGCATAAACCAGGCAGACCTGAAGATTCGGAATCAATTCCAAGAAATTATCTATTTGCAGATTTCCCTCATCAACTGTTATTTGACTGGGCGCAATCTACTTTAAACCTCAAAGGAATACGCCTGTTTGGTAGAGAAGCTGATTCACTAATCCGACCGGCAACTTTAAAAGCCAGATATTCAGAGCAAGAAGCCGAGGCTTTCGAACGGGAACTCTCAAGTGCACTCTATGAAATAGGCGATATTTCAGGAGGCCCATTTAAGGAAATTAGGGATGATTTGACCGGAGTATTCCAGCCACACGGATTTAGACCATTCGATCTCAGCCTAAGCTGTGCACACATGGGAAATCCTGGAGCAGAAGCTGTTTCATCATCTCCCTCAAACATAGTCAAACTCCACGGTGAAAAATTCAGCACGGATTTTTTCACACTTGGACTCATTGAGCATATTAAAAAAACAAATTTAGAACCCTCGGCCAATGCGCTACAGCTGGAAATTCCCGGCCACTATGATACAGGACACATAAAGCAATTAAATGACCGGCTAGCTGGCTTAAGTGGTTACGACTATACGAGTAGAATCATTAGACCGACTCTAAGCATGGCCTTGCAAAGCGCTATCGCTAGATTTTCAAATGCCCACCGATTAAAAGCAACAATTACGGTCACAGCTGAAAAAGGCCCAAATGGAGGATTTATCTTGGTAATCTCAAAACCGGCTCATCCCATTGTTTTAGTAGAAGGACAGGAAGACTCTATTCCTGGTATTGGAAGACTGCAATACCCAAGCAATCATTATATGGTGAAGGAATTATTTAGCACACCCGACACAGCAGCCTAGATCATCAAATTCTAATCCCTCACCTGCTCGCCGCCAACGGCTCCTTGCTGACCACTTTATGTTTCCTTTCCTCCAATTTGTTCATCAATTTTTCCGCCCAGTCCTTGTGCTCCTGATACCAGTCAAAAGTTTTTTGAATGCCTTCCGCGAAAGTTACCGAAGGGCTCCAGCCCAATTCTTTTTGCAATTTGCCTGAATCAATTGCGTAGCGGCGATCATGAGCCAAACGATCATCCACATAAGTAATTAAACTTTCATCCTTGCCCAGAAATTCCAATAAAAATTTAGTAATTTGCAGATTCGTACGCTCGTTATTTCCCCCGACATTGTACACATCGCCCAACTTTCCTTTTTCCAAAATTAAATCAATCGCTCGACAATGATCGACAACAAACAGCCAATCGCGTACATTCTGGCCATCGCCATACACGGGAACCTTTTTCCCCTCGGAAATTAATTTGAAAAAATATGGCACCAACTTTTCCGGAAACTGATAAGGTCCATAATTATTGCTGCAGCGACTGATAGTCACCGGCATTTCATAAGTTTCAAAGTAACTCCGTACCAATAAATCCGCCGCAGCCTTAGAAGCCGCGTAAGGGCAATTTGGGGCTAGGGGAGTAGTCTCAGTGAAAAAATCCTTTGAATTTGTACCGAGGTCGCCATAAACTTCATCGGTGGAAACTTGATGGAAACGCTTCACGTCATTCAGGCGAGCAGCATCGAGCAAATTATGCGTGCCCACGATATTCGTTTGCACAAAAATACTCGGCGATTCAATACTTCGATCCACATGAGTCTCAGCCGCAAAATTGACTACAATATCAAATTTTTCCCGGGCAAAAAGCTCCTCAATAAAAGCTTTATCTGCAATATCGCCCTGCATGAAATGAAAGCGGCCTTTGCTCAAACTATTATTCATCAAACCCGCCAAATTATCCAGATTCCCTGCATAAGTCAGTTTATCCAGCACGAAAATCTCATCCTCCGGATGCTTCTCGCAACGATAATGCACGTAGTTGCTGCCGATAAACCCTGCCCCACCTGTAATAAGTATTTTAGGCATATTGACTTGTCTCGCATTTTATTATCTATTCAGAATTGACCGTTGACGGTCAATCGCCTACCCGGTCAAGCACTTCTCTTCACCTCCTTCACAAATTCCTCCAACTCATAAATATAATCCTCAGGCACGTAGTTTACTGAACTGATAGCCAAAAGTACAGCATTAACAGAAAAATCATAAAATGTCCGAAAGCACATCGACGACATCAAAATCGCCTCATCCGGTCCATTCAACAAAAACTCATGCCACTGCTCTCCATCATGAAACCGCGCCTTCACCGTGCCCTTCTGACAAACATACATTTTTTTCTCCCCTCTCACCGCATGCCCCCCGCGCGGCTTCGTCACATCAGTCACATAATAAATTCTCTCCACCTTCCAATCGACATAGTCCTTCATTTCAATCGCCGTCAAAACCCCGCGCTCATCCTTAAAGCTCTTCAATTTTATCTGCTTAACTTTTTCCATAAAAGCATTTATCAGCTAAACCTTCTCTCCTTTTTCTCCTCTTTATACGCCTCAAAAATATCTCCTTCCTGCACTATCATATCTCCAATAAATTTTATGCCACATTCATTGCCCTCCTTCACCTCATGAACCTGTTCATCTACTTTACGCAAAGAATCAATCATACCTTTACCGACAATATTATCTTCATCTGCCGCCGTCGTGCCACGAATGATTTTCACCCTCGCCTTTACTTCCAGCTTGCCGGAAAGCACTCTCGCACCCAAAATCAGTTCTTTTTTCTTGGTCAGGAAAATTTGCTTAATCTGTGCTCTGCCCAAAGTAACAATCATCACTTCCGGCTCCATCAAGCCACTTAAAATTTTCTTCACATTTTCTAACAAATCATAAATAATTGTATATTTTTTAACCTCCACACGCTCCCTTTCCGCCGTACGTATAACATTCGGCGAATCGAAATCCGAATGAAAAGCGATGATCATGCCTTTACTGGCCGCTGCCATCATCACATCGGAATCCGAGACCAGGCCGACACCACTATGAATAATCTTCACGGCAACCTCCTCATCCTTGATTTTCGCAATCGATTGCTTAATAGCTTCCAGCGATCCTTTAGTATCCGCCTTGATAATAATTTTCAAAATTTTTTCCGCCTTTACCTGTGTTATTAATTGATTTGTAGCCGACACCTGACCCTCAGACTGTTTTTTATTCAAAAGTTTAATTTGCCCCGCCCTCTCCCGCGCCGTGCTGTCATCTTTCACCACCTGCAAAATATCGCCACTTTTTGGTGTTTCACTTAACCCGGCAATTCTTACCGGAGCGGAAGGGCCGGCCGTTTGGACCATTTTACCGGTTGGATCTTTCATTAACTTAATACGGCCGAAAGTACTGCCGACAATTATATTATCCATCAATTTCAAAGTTCCGGTATTAACCAAAACCGTAGCGATTGAACCCAAATTGTGATCCAGATGCGCCTCAATCACCGTCGCCACCGCTTCACGATCAGGATTTGCTTTCAAATTCAACATTTCCGCTGTCAAAAGTATCATATCCAGCAAAGTATCCAAACCCTGTTTAGTTACAGCTGAAACCGGCACTACCACAGTCTTGCCACCCCATTCTTCCGGTAATAAATCATGTTCTGCCAATTCAGCCTTTACCCTTTCCGGATTGGCATCCGGCTTATCAATTTTATTCAACGCCACAATAATTGGCACATTTGCATCCTTGGCATGATTCAAAGCCTCAATAGTTTGCGGCTTCATGCCCTCATCCGCTGCTACCACCAGGATAGCAATATCCGTAACCTTCGCTCCACGGGCGCGCATGGAAGTGAAAGCCTCATGTCCGGGAGTATCCAAGAAAGTGATCAATTTACCCTTTTTTTCGGCTTGATAAGCACCAATATGCTGAGTGATACCACCGGATTCTCCGGCCACCACGTTCGTTTCACGAATAGCATCCAAAAGCTTAGTCTTACCATGATCTACATGTCCCATCACACACACAACCGGTGGACGTTCCTTCAAAAGTGTCGGATCATCTTCCTTAATCAAATTGGAAATATCGCCACTCATAAATTCTTCCGCGCCGGCAGCTACTCTTTTTCTCTTCAATTTTACGCCCAAATCATCACCAAGTATTTGCGCCGTATCAAAATCAATCTGCTGATTAATATTTGCCAATATTCCATTTTTCATCAATTCTCCAATGATTTTGGCCACCTTTATTCCGGTCTTTTCCGCGAATTCCTTTACCGTAATTACATCTGGAATTTCCACCACTCCGCCGGGGATGACCACTATCGGCGCCTGAGTTACATGAACTGCTTTTTTATCTTTGCCGGAATCCTTGCCGGCCATTTTTTTTCGCTGACTTTTAACAATCGCCCTCTCACGCTCTTCCGCAATAATTTCATCATAAATTTCCGCAATATCTTCCGGACCTTTTTCAACATCAATCAATACTGTCTCTTCTTCAATTACCACCGGCTTGTCCGCCACCATGGATTTTCCATCAGCCACCGGCCTCTTTAATTCATCTTTTAACAGAGTAACAATATCGTCATCGATCACCCTCGCTCTTGGCGCTATTTTTACCCCAAGCTTACCAAGTTTTTCCTTGAGTTTCTTTAGCGGAATTCCAAGCTGTTCAGCCAAATCGGCTATTTTTGTAGACATGTGTGCAGAAGTTTACGTAAAAATTGCTTCAAAGTAAAGGAAAGATGGTGTATTTTCTTTACATGGAAAATTTAATTATCATCATAGGAATAGGAATTCTCGGCGCGCTTATCTACCTGGTCTATCGGCAGCAGCATCAGGCGCCGGCTCACGAGCAGGAGAAAAATCTTTTTGTGGAGTACGTAGAATCCTTGCGTAAGGAAATTCGCGAAAGCAGTCAGGACAATCGTCGCGAGACTCAGGAAAAGTTGGATAAAATTCAGGAAAGATTGGCTAAAGGCCTAGAGCATTCTGCCAATAGTCTGCAAAAACAGTTCGCTCAAAGCGCCAAACTCATCACCGACGTAACGGAAAAACTTACCAAGCTGGACGAAACCAATAAACAAGTTCTGGGATTTTCCGAACAAATGCAAAGTCTTGAAAATATCTTGAAAAATCCCAAGCGTAGGGGAATACTCGGTGAATATTTCCTGGAAGCCCTGCTCGCCCAAGTTTTCCAGCCTAATCAATATAAGCTGCAGTACAAATTTAAAAACGGCGACATTGCCGATGCCGTGATTTTTTTCAATAAAAAAGTAATTCCCATCGATGCCAAATTTTCCCTGGAGAAATACAATAAAATCATGGAAGAAAAGGATGAAAAGCGTCGCGAACAGTTCGAAAAAGAATTTAAAATGGATGTGAAAAATCGCATCGATGAGACTTCTAAATATATTTTACCGAAAGAGGATACTACCGAATTTGCCATTATGTTTATTCCGGCGGAAGGAATTTATTACAATCTGCTGATTTACAAAGTCGGCACCATTGATGTGAATGCCAATGATCTGATTGAATACGCCTTTAAAAAGGGCGTAATGATCGTCTCTCCCACCTCGTTTTATGCTTATCTCCAGACCATTCTCCAGGGTTTGAAAGCTCTGCAAATGAACGATTCGATTAAGGATGTGGTGAATAAAGTGGGAGATCTCGGCCGCCACTTAAATTCTTATGAGGTCTATATGCAGAAAATGGGCAATAGTCTTGGCACTACAGTGAATATGTATAATTCCGCCTACAAAGAATTTGGCAAAATCGACAAGGATATTCACAAGATCACGGAAGGCGGCAGTGGAGGTAAAAGCGATGTATTGACGATAGATAAGCCCGCCTGCGACTAGCTCACCGTGTCCTGCGACTAACGCCCTGCGCCGTCAATCCCCACCCTGTACCCGGGTCGCATAACCTAAGCCCTAAAATTTCCTTGCTTCTCATCAGTAGACTGGAATAATATAACCTCCGAACCAAACATTCTAACCTTATTTTTATGGAAGTCCGCACCAAAGCTTTGATCACCTTTCTTTTAGTCGGTGGATTTATCGGTGTGTACACTCTCACCGGTCAGAACACTGGCCTTTTTAAGGGAGAATTAATTAAACGAGACGCGGCAGTTCAATTGCCTGATCTTTCCGCTGACTTGGTGATTGTAGCTCCTGAACAAACCGACCTGCCTGCCGGACAGGCCGATGCCGACATTAGCGTAAAAGTCACCATCACCAACAACGGTCCGGGCGCGATCGACGGTAAAAAACCTTTTAAATACAATGTTTATCTCAATGAGATTGAAGTTTTCTCCAACACCGATTCATATACCACCATGGCTTCAGGCGACTCTTTCAGCTTCAATTATCCGATCTCCCGCTCAATCTACCAGTACGCCGCTGCCGGCAACGCCAAGGTAGTGGTGGACACCGACAATGCGATAGAAGAGGCTGATGAGAATAACAACGAAAAGACGGTGGACTATTCTCTTTAAGGAACTTGGACGGCGCACATTTCTACCACAAACTACCTTGCGCGCTTTTCCCATTCACCGCCGCAACATATGCACAATAGTCACACGAAGCTAAGGCTTCGTGTCGCTGGGAATCAGAGACTGCCTCACCAGCGCTCGGAATCTTCTCGCCACCCAGGCATTCATATAATTCCAAAATTTTTCCATCCACCCAAGAATCATCACCCTTATAAGGCAAAAGTCTGATCTTGAATTCCAACCTTCCGCCAAACTCCTCTTTGTCCGCCATTCCGTTGCAGTAGACGAAGTAGCCGGTGGTCGAAACTTTGAAATTATTTTTGCGAAACAGCCACTGATAGACTTCCATTTGTCGCTTGTAACCATCCTGCCACTCGGCATCCAGATTTACTTCGCCATCTTTCGCCGTCGCTTTGTAGTCGACAATTATCAGCTCACCGGTCGGCATAACCCAGACATCATCCACCCCTCCGGTCACGAGCAGATTCGTCTCGGGCATTTGATAGGTGATACCTCTGCGCATGGAATCCCGCCACTCTTCCATTTTTGCATGCTTGAACGGCACGGCATTCACGCCCGCCGCTTTCATCAGCGGATGCGCCTCACCCTTGACCCTATATAGATCAAACTCTTTTTTGAGCAACTTATCCACCGCCGAATTCAGCGAAAACGGAAAACTCGGCGGCTGCCCCACCCCCAATCTTCTATCCAAATAAAAGCACCTCGGACACTTAATAAACAGATCAATCTTCGACCTACTGAGTCGGTAAGGCGTGGTCGCCCCCGGCTTATACAGATTGCGCGTGCGCTGTGGTTTGTAGTATTGGGACATGGGGACACTTTGGTTAAAATCGTTTATATTGCTAGATCGAATATAAGTCAGTTGTTTCCATTTTGGAACTAACTGAATCTTCCTGCAATTTTCCGCTTTCAAAGATACTTAGAATCATTTTCAACTAATATCTTCAGCTATTTCCGTAACCTGTCTAGCAGTATCAAACGCTTTATTTAATATTTGCTTTGAATGCTTTTTCTCAATGTCTTCAAGCGAAGCTAAGTGCAATCCGTTTCTCAACACCCTAATTTCATCAATTCTTATATCGATGGGAAACATGAGGCTCGCCTTCAAAGCACCATTCTTCATCCTCAAACTCTAGAGGTTTAACTTTCTTCTCAACTATATAATGCAACAAAGCCTCAATAATAGCAGCTGTGTAAAGAATGATTGCACGATGAAAATTGTTCTGAATATTTTCACTGTAACTATCCATTATTGAAGTAAAATCGATTATATCTGCAAAAACTCTATTCAAATTTTCTCTTAAAGTTTTATCGTCTATGAATGCGAATCTACCTTTTTCATCTTTTGTCATCCTTAAGTAGTTTAGATAAAGAGGAATACCCCTTTTGGTCTAAATAATTCCCCAATTTCATGTCAGATCTAACACCTAAATGTAGATTATATTGTTTTTCAATAGTCCCAACTTGAGTGTCACTTCTTCTTGCCTTGAATTGACCAGACTGTGTTCGATTTGCCATATTTTTAATTTTTTAGACTACCCTCATATTAGTACGTAATCCTTTTAATTTCAAATTAAAGGATATAATCATCACATGAAATCCCAAGGACATGGCGATCTCCCTTTCCTTGGAAGCAAGTGAAGTCCTTGAGCATTTTCAATGGAAGACCACAGCGGAAGTGGAAGCCGAAGAACTAGGCGATGTTTTGAATTGGGTTCTTCTGATGAGTCACGACTTAAAAGTTGAATCATACGGATTACGCGTGCATTGAGAATTGCAGTATTTAAACAGGGGAAATTTAGAGCTAAAAAATCATTTTCCCTTTTTTGATTCATTCTCTAATTTTTTCACTTCTTTATCAAAATCGGAAATATAACTTTTATCCTGATTATTTTTATAAATCTCGTACTCTTCAGTGGCTTTTTTCTCAGCGTCATCGGCTCTCACACTACCGGCATTCTTCAAAACGCCTTTGCCTAAAAGTACTAAATACTCATCAAGCTTGCTTATCCAGTCCTTCATAGTCATAGCACTTTCACCTTCGGCTTGAATTTCAGCAAATGACAAATACG
>CAYZOB010000001.1:0-34323 GCA_964480115.1 uncultured Candidatus Peribacteria bacterium | reverse complement strand
AGGCCGGACGTTCTCCTTTATAGCAGGTGTGAGTATATTTTAGAAGCTCAATTTTGCCTAGCCGCTGCATTAATTTCACTGTTTCTGCTTTGGTTAGCCACATGAGGGGAGTATGAATACTGATCCAATTTGGTGAGTTTTTTACACTGTCAAAAGTTAAATTTACAGTTGTCTCCAGTGATTTTATAAATTTATCGCGGCAGTCCGGATAGCCGCTATAATCTGTCTGGCAAACACCGGTGATGATGTCGGTGATGCCGAGTTGTTTGGCGTAGATGGCGGCGATAGAAAGGAAAATTAAATTTCTGCCTGGCACGAAAGTGCTTGGAAGCTTATTTTGTGGAGTTTTTATGGCAATTTCTTTGTTTAAAAGTGCGTTTTTTGTGAATTCTTTGAACAGATCGGTTTTATAGATTTTTAGGGAAATTTTATTTAATTTTGCGATTTTTTTTGCCGACTTTAGTTCGATTTTATGCAATTGTCCATAGTGAATGGTGAGTGCGTGAATTTTGTCGAATTTTTGCATCGCCCAGGCGAGGCAAGTGGTTGAATCCTGGCCTCCGGAGAGGAGAATTACGGCTGATTGGTGTTTATTTAAGTTCATAGTTTAATTATTTTTATATTTGGCAACTTCTTGCCTGTTAAACTCCTCGTTTATTGCCCCAAAGTTCGATGTGCAGGCGGGTAGAGTAGCGCCAGTTTTCTTTTTTGCAGATTTTAGCCAGCCATTGCGATTTTTTGGCAATTTCTTCGCGAGTAATCCCCTGGGGCATAAGAATAATTTTGTTTTGAGATAATTTGTGCTTTTTCATGAAATGTTTCAGTTCTTTCAGATCATTTGGTTTATCAATTACGAATTTATAATAGGTCTTTTCTTGGGGAAATTTTGGTAAGCTGGTTTGGTAATTTATCGGGCGATTTTTGGAATTACTAAGTTTTGGTGAGCAGTTGTATTGATCTATTAGGCTGTTTATCTGTGGTGTTAGGCTGCCGCTGGTTTCTATTTCCGTGTAATATTGTTGTGAATCTGTTGAATTCGCTGAAATTTCATTAAGTTTTTCCAAAAGTTCTTTAATTCCTGACTGCTGGATTAATGGCTCTCCACCTGTAATAACCAGGTGCCGGCAGTTTAATTTTTTAATTTTTTTAATAATTTCCATCGTGCTCATTTTTTCACCGGATTTCATGTCCCAGGTGAACTTGCTGTCACACCAGACGCAACGCAAATGGCAGCCGGCCAGGCGGATAAAAATTGCCGGTTTTCCGATGTTTGTGCCTTCGCCCTGAATGCTATAAAAGATTTCGGAAATGCGCATGTAATCAATTATCAATTATCAGTTATCAATGTACAATTAAAAATGAGAAATTGGAAGGCTGGTGAAAATTTAAAACGGCTTTCTTGAGCCAATTCGGCTGTAAAAGTCTGCGTGCGCAGACTTTTAGGCAGTTTTTATCGCTTAAACAAGCTGTTTCAATTTTAGTGTCCCCAAGAATACGAGTGAAAGCTAGTTTTGCTCTTTTGTAAGCTATTGTTTAGGGTGGTCCCAAATTTCGGGGACACTATTTGCTTATTTTGGTGAGTTTCATTACAGTTTTCTCATGAAAAAGATTTTTGCCGTGCCGGTCTTGTGCTTATTCTTGGTTGCGTGTGGGTTTGAGTCTAATGATAGCCAAGGACAGCCTGAAATTGGTGTAGTGGTTCAGCCGGAATACGCCTACAAAAGTGCAAAATATTCTTTTGCCCTGAGGGTTTTTCCAAAAAATTACGAAGTTAAATATCTGGAAGAAAGCGGAGGAATTGCGTTTAAAAAAATTGTAAAAATGGATCCAAAAAAAAATCTGAAAAATCCGGATATCGATTATACTTCGTTGATCTATATTTTGCCGACAAAAAATGTCCAGGGATACGAAGATTTGAATGATTTAATTGCCAAAAAATACAATGGCTATACTTTGCGTTTTGTCGATTATGAAAATGTTAGTGGGGTTTATGTCGATGATGGTCTTTATGTCGAGGCTAATCCGCACTTTTTCACCATGAGTGGGGATGGCGATTTGATTTATCAGGTGGATATGAAATTGCCGAGTCGATATTATCCGATGCAAAAAGAGGCCTTTGAGGAGGTGGTGAGGAGTTTGGTGATATTGTAGATGTCATTTCTAAAGGGGTCGAATTCGACCACTTTGAAATTTGGATTGTTTGATTTTACCCCTCTAAAATCTTCTCAAATTCCTTTTCAGTCATCAATTTTCTTCCAATTACTTCTTCTCTGATCGTCGTACCTTTGTTCAGCGCAGATTTTACGATTTCTGCGGTCAGAGCGTAGCCAAGTTTTGGGCTGAGGGCTGTGGCGGTGCAGAGGCTTTCTTCGAACAATTTCTTGATTTGTTTTTCGTTGATTTGCAGATTTTTTAAGGCAAAATTGTTGAGCATTTTTAAGCTGTTCGTCAGAATTTCCATAGATTGCAGAAGATTCCACATAATAATCGGGCAAAAAACATTCAGTTCGAAATTGCTCTTCTGGCAGGCGATTTCGATGGTTTTGTCATTGCCTAAAACTTGCATGCAAATCATTTCCAGACATTCCGGAATGGAGGGATTTACTTTGCCTGGCATGATGGAAGAACCGGCTTGCACTTCAGGTAAAGTGATTTCCGCGATGCCGGCTTTTGGGCCGCTGTTCATCAATTTCAGGTCGCTGCAAATGTTTAATAAATTTGTTGCCAGCGAGCGTAAGGAAGCGGAAAAATTCAAAAAGCTATTCATGTTATTGGCCATTTCGGTGAGATTTTTGCCGGATTCGAAATGCAGGCCTGTCTGTCGTGAAGCATGGCTGATTAATTTTATGAGATTTTTTACCATTAATTCGCGGTATTTTGGATGGGTGTTTATGCCTGTGCCGACGGCGGTGCCGCCGATGCCTAGTATTTGCAGATTTCGGCTTTGGTCAGCAATAAATTCGCCAGATTTGTGTAACGCTTCTTTGTATGAATCGAATTCTTGGCCGAGGCTGATTGGTACGGCATCTTCGAGGTGAGTGCGGCCGACTTTGGTTAACGTGGCGTATTTTTTGGCAATTTTCTCGAGGCTTTCTTTACAGGCCGACAGAGCTTTTAATAGATTCGGTAGCGATAAAAGCGCAGCGATTCTGGTGGCGGTTGGGATAACGTCATTGGTCGATTGGGCCATATTCACATGATTGTTCGGGTGCACAAATTTATATTCGCCTTTTTTGCCGCCAAAAATCTCATTGGCGCGATTGGCGATAATTTCATTGGCATTCATGTTGTAACTGGTGCCGGCGCCGGCTTGAAATACGTCCAGCGTGAAGTCGTTATCGAATTTCCCATCGATGAATTCTTCGCATGATTGGATTATTGCTTTGCTGATTTTGGCATCTAATAGTCCTAATTCAGCATTTGTTTTAGCTGCTGCTAATTTCACCATGCCGAGCGATTGCCTGAAAATTGCCGGTGCAATCATTCCACTAATCTGAAAATTGCTTTTAGCCCTGGCGGTCTGTCCTCCGTAGTAGGCTTCGAAAGGCACTTCGACTTTGCCCATGGAATCTTCTTCAATGCGGTTTTTGATTGCTTTCATTGTTTGTATAATAGGCAATTTTGTTTTGCCAGTCCAGATTAGTCAGCCCGTGGGGAGAAATGTATGTGCAATTTGGTAGCATTGTGCTATACATTTACATATGAAATTCGTGCTGGGATATGCTTCGTCCAGGCCCTGTCTTTTCCAGATCTGAATTTCCTGTTGCCATTTTGAAAAACGCTGTTAGAATGGGTCTACTTATGTCCAGAATCTGTGAAATTACAGGCAGAAAAACCTCCACGGGTAATACTCGCAGTCATGCGATGAACCACTCGAACCGCAAATATTTGCCAAATTTGATGAAGAAAACTCTCATCGATCCAAGAACCGGCAAAAAAGTGACTTTGAGAATTTCCGCTCGTGGGCTGAAGACCCTATGCAAATCTGCATAAACGTGCTATGATTTTTAGATTATTTTCTAAAAATTACGGTCTTGGATTTTACGATTTTTCAGCAGCTGGGAATCGCCACTGCGCTTGGTGCGCTTATTGGTTTGGAGCGCGAGCGAAAGCGAAAGCATCATATTGATGATACTTTCGGTGGTATCAGAACTTTCGCTTTGATTAGTTTGGCCGGATCACTTTCTTTTATTTTATCGGGCTATTCGATTGTTTTCTTCGCCGTTATTTCTGTGGCTTTGTTGACATTGATTATTGCCAGTTATGTAATTAGCGGCCAAAAATATGGTAATTTGGGAATTACTTCCGAAGTCGCTTCGATCCTGGTTTATATGATTGGGATTTTGTGTGGTATGGGGCTTTTTTTGAATGCGACCATAGTGGCATTTTTAGTATTAACATTCCTGCTTTTGAAAAATACTCTGCATAAATGGGCCAGAAACATTAAATTCCAAGAAATTTTTTCCACGATGCAGTTTATGCTTATTGCTTTTATAATTTTGCCGCTTTTGCCAAATCAGGATTTCGGTCCTTATGGTTTTTTTAATCCTTATATAATTTGGTTTTTGGTGGTGCTGATTTCGGGAATTTCTTTCGTAAGTTATGCGGCAATTAAATTGTTTGGTTCGAAAAATGGTTTAATCGTTACAGGTTTTTTATCGGGATTTATTTCGACGACGGCTTTGTCCGTCAGCCTTGCCAATCAAAGTAAAAAGAATGGCAAAATTCTCACTCCCTATCTTTTGGCAATAACGATTGCGATTTCAGCGATGTTTTTGAGAATGCTTTTGGAGGTTTTCATTTTAAATAAAGATTTGGTGATTCCGGTTATGATTCCACTATTTTCAATGGCCCTTGCCGGTTTTACCATTGCTCTATTCTTGATGCAAAGAAGTAAAAAATCGGAGAAGATTTTGAAGAGGCATCTCATGGAAATGAAAAGTCCGTTTAGTATAGTTCCGGCTTTAAAATTTGGTGCCTTATTTGCATTATTGATTCTGGTGCTTAAATTCACCTTGGCGAATGTTGGTAATAATAGTGTCTATATAGTAAGTACTATTTTTGGTTTTTTTGATGTGGATGCGGTAACAATTTCCATGTCCAGTTTAGTGAAGACAGAGGTGACCCAGCGCGCTGCGGTGATTGCGATAGCGCTTGGTGGTATTATGAACACTTTGATGAAAATCGGCATATTTTTTCTTTTCGCTGACAGAAAATTAGCGAAAGGAGTTACTTTGGTGGTGATTTTGATATCCGGCGTGGGAGTTTTGTCGCTATTTGTAGTTTAACAAAGCAATGTTTTCTTAAAAATGCAACACATTTGGTGTTGTAGCTTTTTTCGACATGGATAGGTAAGGGGATTGATTAATTGCGATTGGGAAGGTCTGTTTTAGCAAAATTGCAATTTTCGACAGGATTTCTGCTGATTTTTATTCATCTTGCCAAAATTTCCAGCTTTTTGTATTAAAATGACATAATATTTCTATTTTTTAACCAAAATATTATGTCAGACAAAGTTTTAGGGTCTAGTATGACCGAGGTAGGCGAGAGGGCGGTGATTCAAGGCAGGGATCGTGAATATGGGGCGGTATTGTGGAAGCAGCCGCATCTGCTTGATCTTTCTTATGCGGAATTGGAGGAAAAAAATTTGGAAGTCAAAGCTTTGCGCTTGAAGGGTATATCAAGTGATGAAGTGAAGGATAAATTTATGGATTATTTGAAAAGTGAAGCTGGCGTGAAAGCGGTGATTGTTTGTTTTTCTGATTTGGAAGGACGTTTGCATATGTTGGATTATGATAAGAAATTTATTTTGGGCGCGGAGGATAATTTGACTTTTGATGGTTCTTCCATTCGTGGTTTTACGGCTCAATCTCAATCAGATTTGCGTTTGAAAGCGGATTGGACTACTTTTCGTTGGCTTCCCGCTGATCTTTTTGGTGCCGGAAAGGTATTAGTTTTTGGTAATGTTTGTGATAAGGATGGTAGTCTGTATAAATCTGATTTTCGTTCAAACCTTGCGGCTCTTTGTGATGAATTGCGCACAAAAGAGGGAATTACCGTAAATGTCGCTCCGGAAATTGAGGGATTTTTGTTCAAAGGTGAGAAAGTGGAGCAATCTTTCGATGAGAAGGCTGGTTTTGAGTTGGCTACCATGAGTGGCTATTTTAGTTCCTTACCACAGGATACTTTGCGCTTATTTATTGATAAATTTGCGGAAGTCAAACGCGCTTTAGCATTCCAGAATGAAAAAGATCATCCGGAGGTGGCGCCGGCTCAGTTTGAATTGAATTTCCGCTATTCCGTAGCACTCGACACGGCCGATCAAATTCAGCTCTACAAGCTGCTTGCACGTCAGGTGGCTAAATCCATGGGTTTTACCGCTTGCTTCTTGCCTAAGCCTATTCAGGGCCTCAATGGTAGTGGTATGCACACCAATATGTCGTTCTCCAAAGATGGTGTGAATATGTTTTATGATGCGGCTGGTGAACACTCTCTTTCCGATGTGGCTAGAAAGGTGACTACCGGAATTCTTTATTATGCCAATGATTGTTGTTTGCTGATTAATTCTTCGGTGAATGCTTATCGCCGTCTGGATCCGCATTTTGAAGCGCCAAATGAAATTAAAGTTTCTGCCGTGGATCGCGGTTCAATGGTGCGTATCCCTATTGGAAATGAAAAAAGTTCTCGTATTGAAGTGCGTACAGTGGCGCCGGATGCCAATCCTTACTTGGCTCTTTATGCCTTGATTAAGGCGGGAATCGCCGGCATGAGAGCTGGCGCTGAAGAATTGGTAGTGATGGAAAAAAAGGTTTATGGGGGAAAAGTGAAAAAATTACCCGGTAACATCTATGAAGCTTTGGAACACTTTGAAGGCAGTGATTTTGTGAAAGATATTCTGGGTGAAGAAAATCAGCAGAAATATGCCGCGTTGAAATACATGGCGGCAGAGCGTTCACCAAAATCTTTGGGCACGAAAGTGAAGACCGAAGAAATTATTTATCATCATGAAGTGACGAATCAGTGGATTTGGAATCAGTTTTAGAAACGGCTTAGACTTGCCAAAAAAGGGCGGAAGATGTTATGCTTTTGCCCTTTTTGTTGAAAGTCTTTTCAACTTTTGCTATAATTTTGACGTAAAAGCTAGCTGGTGTCGGGATCTCCTTAGGAGATGGACGTATAGCCCCAAGTTTCTTAGGAGGCATGGGACGCACCAGAGAGCGTTTTTCTTTTATACATGGTTTTTAAACTTAAAGTCTTGGAGCCTGTGCGGACTTCTTCTATGTAGTAAGTTGTTCCATTAAAGGCTTTTTTATATTTGAAACATTCTACTTCTTGTTTACTTTTACCTTCGTGGCTAATTTTATCCGGATTTTTTAATATTTCAGGTATTCTTATTAAATCGGCGATTTTTATGTTGGGGTGATTTTTTCGAATGTGTTTTAACGAATAATTGTCGATTTGATGATAATAATCAGTTACATTGATTTTGATTTTTTCTTGAATGAAATTTATTAGTTTTTCAGATGGATGGCCAATATTAATTACTATTTTTTTGTAGGGAAAAAATTTTGCTTTAAATAGCTTTATTATTTTGTTTGATGTGTTTTTTTTCATTTCACTTTTGTTAAGATTTCTAAAGTCTAGCAGGCAAACTTAAAATTTTCTTAAAATCGGTAAGAGGTCTGGCAATTTTCTTGACAGCAAGTTGTTTGGCGGATAGTCTGTGTTCAAGATTATGAAAAATAGCTTTGTCACAAACAGCGTACAGAATTTAGGACTCCTTCTTCTAAGGGGACTAATTTTGCGTTAGTGTTTGTAACAAACTATAGATTTACACACACTGACGCATATGGTCGGTGTTTTTTAGATTGTAATTTAGTGCGACTTGGTCGCATATATGCCAAAAAATATCATAGAAAAAATTTGGGGTGAGCATGTGGTGGTTAGTAGGGGTGGTTTTCCTGATGTATTCGCGATTGATTTGCATTTGATTCATGAGGTTACTTCGCCGCAGGCTTTTCAAATGTTGAGAGAGAAAAATTTAAAAACACGTGCGACAAGTCGCATCGTAGCGACTATTGATCACAATGTTTCCACATCCTTGAATCGAGAAATTGCGACTGACGCCGGTTCGCAAAAGCAAATCACTACTTTGCGCAAAAATTGCCAAGAGTTTGGGGTGAAATTGATGGATATTGATAGCGGTCGTCAGGGAATTGTACATGTGATTGGGCCGGAATTGGGCTTAACGCAGCCGGGAATTACAGTGGTCTGTGGAGATAGTCATACATCGACACATGGGGCTTTTGGGGCTTTGGCTTTTGGTATTGGCACGACGGAAGTGGGGCATGTGATGGCGACGGGATGTTTGTTGCAAATGAAGCCGCAAACGATGAAAGTGAATTTTGTAGGAAAAATGGGCAGGTGCGTGACGGCGAAAGATCTGGTTTTAAAATTAATTGCGCAAATTGGTGTGGCGGGAGCGCGTGGTCATGTGATTGAGTATTGTGGCGAAGTGATACGTGGTTTGAGTATGGAGGAGCGGATGACTATCTGTAATATGAGTATTGAATGTGGCGCACGGGCGGGGTTGATTGCTCCGGACGAGGTGACGTTTGAGTATATAAAAGGGCGGGAGTGTGCGCCAAATGGTCGTAGGTGGCTGGAGGCAGTGAAATATTGGAGGTCTTTGTGTAGCGATAAAGCTGCGAAATTTGATCAAATTGTGAATGTTAAAATTGATGATATGGCGCCAATGGTGACGTGGGGATTTAATCCCGGGCAGGGGATTGAAGTTGCTGGAACGCTTCCGGAAAATGCTGATAGGCAAGCGTTGAATTATGTACGACTGAAAGCCGGGCAGAAGATTGAAGGGGTGAAAGTGGATTATGTATTTATTGGTTCATGCACTAATGCGCGCATTTCTGATTTGCGAGCGGCGGCGAAAATTTTTCAAGGCAGAAAAGTGGCGAAAGGCGTGACGGTGTATGTAGTGCCGGGATCTGAAGCGGTGAGAGAGGCTGCGGTGAAGGAAGGTTTGGATAAAATTTTTATTGAAGCCGGTGCGGATTTCAGGAATCCCGGTTGCAGCATGTGTTTGGCGATGAATGAGGATAAAGTTCCCGAAGGAAAGCGTTGCGCATCGACGAGTAATAGAAATTTTGTCGGGCGGCAGGGGAAGGGGGCGATTACCCATTTGATGAGTCCAATTATGGCCGCGGCCGCGGCGGTGACAGGGAAAATTACCGATGTAAGAAAAATGAATTTATAAAAATCACAAGTTGACTTACATGAAAAAAATTATTAAATCAAAAATTATACCATTGCCCAGAGCGGATATTGATACCGATCTGATTATTCCGGCGGAATTTTTGACCACCACTACGAAAGAAGGTTTGGGTGAATATGTTTTTGCCAGATTGAAAATGATGGAGGCGAATTTTCCTTTTAATTTGAAAAAATATAAGGATGCGCGAATTCTAGTCACACGGAAAAATTTCGGTTGCGGCAGTTCGCGTGAACATGCCGCTTGGGCGCTTATAGACTGGGGAATCGAAGTGGTGATTGCGCCATCTTTTGCTGACATATTTTTTAGTAATGCGCTGAAAAATGGAATTTTGCCAATTGTTTTGGAAGAAAAAGTTGTGGAGGAAGTTTTTGCGATGGAAAAAAGTGCCGGAGATTTTGAATTGGAAGTTAATTTGGCAAAACAAATTGTAAAAATGCCGAACGGTGTCGTGCATACTTTTAGTATCGATCCATATAGAAAAGAGTGTTTGCTAAAGAATATGGATGATTTGGATTATTTGTTGTCGCAAATGAAGAAAATTGAAAAATTTGATAAAAACCATGCGGGAAAAATATTTTTTGACACAAAAGTTTTATGAAAATCAATAAAAATGCTTTGCGTTTGGCAATTTTATCCGGTGATGGAATTGGTCCGGAAATTATGGCGGAAGCGTTGAAAGTTTTGATAAAAATTGAAGAAATTTTCGGGTGTAAGTTTGTATTTATTGAGGGGCTGATTGGTGGATCTGCCTGGGAAAAATATGGTGACCATTTTCCAAAGGAGACATTGCAAATCGCCGAAAAATCTGATGCAATTTTGTTTGGTTCCGTTGGTGGGCCGATTGATAAACAATTGGAGCCGAAATGGAAAAACTGTGAGACTAATTCGATTTTGGCCATCCGTAAATATTTTAACTTTGATGTAAATTTGCGGCCGGTGAAATTGTACTCGGCTTTGAAAAATTCTTGTGTTTTGCGGGCCGATATTGTGGAAAAAGGTGTGGACATGCTGTGTGTGCGAGAGCTTTCTCAGGATGTTTATTTTGGTAAACATGAGATGAGTGGGGCAGTGGGCGAGCGTCATGCTTTTGATGAAATGTGTTATGACGAAAAAGTGATTGAGGTTATTGCTCATGCAGCTTTTAAAGCGGCGATGGTGCGCAGAAAAAAAGTCACTTCAGTGGATAAAGCGAATGTTTTGAATTGCAGTAAATTGTGGCGAGAGGTGGTAACAAATGTGGCGAAAAATTATCCTGAATGTATTTTAGAGCATGTGCTCGTGGATAATATGAGTATGCAGGTAATTAAAAGACCGGATGATTTCGATGTTTTGCTGATGCCGAATATGTTTGGAGATATTATTTCCGATGAGGTGAGTGTCTTTGCCGGATCTTTGGGAATGTTACCTTCGGCGTCTTTGAACAGGAAAGGATTTGGCTTGTTTGAGCCTTCTTCCGGTAGTGCCCCGGATATTGCCGGTAAGGGAATCGCGAATCCTATTGGGCAAATTTTGTCGGCGGCTATGATGATGAAATTTTCTTTTGGAATGGGCGAAGCCCATGATGCCATTGTGAGTGCGGTGGAAAAAACTTTGGCACAAGGTTTGAGAACCGGAGATATCGCTGATGGTGGAAAAGCAGTCTCTACGGCTGAAATTGGCAGTAGAATAGCGGAAAATGTCAGTGGGGAACTGCTCCGCGGCTAGCGAAATATATAATCTGAATTTTCAAAAAATTATTATTAAAAAAATAACTTTAAAAATATGATCAAAATATTCGATACAACCTTGCGTGATGGTGAACAATCTCCCGGTTTTTCCATGAATTTGCGTGAAAAATTAATGATGGCGCAACAATTGGAAAATTTGGGTGTAGATGTGATTGAAGCCGGTTTTGCGGCGGCTTCGCCGGAAGATTTTGAGTCAGTAAAGCAAATTGGAGAAGTGTGTGAAAAGGCTGAGATTTGCGGTTTGGCGCGTTGTAATGAGATGGATATAGAATCCACCATTAAGGCCTTGAAAACTGCTAAGAAGCCACGTATTCACGTTTTCATTGCCACCAGTGATATTCATCTGAAGCATAAATTGAAAATTTCTCGTGATGAGGCCGTGAAGAAAGCAATTATGGCTTTAAAAATGGCAAAATCTTTTACCGACATGGTGGATTTCTCTCCGGAGGATGCGACAAGATCGGATTGGAATTTTTTGGTGGAAATTTTGAATGAGGCGGTTAAAGCTGGGGCGGATACTTTGAATATTCCGGATACCGTGGGATATAGCACGCCAGAAGAATATGGTGCGTTGATAAAATTTTTGCGGGAGAAGGTAAAAGGAGCTGAAAATGTGGTTTTTTCCACTCATTGTCATGACGATTTAGGTCTTGCCGTAGCCAATAGTTTGGCTGGCGTGATAAGTGGAGCGCGACAAATTGAATGCACGATAAATGGTATCGGTGAACGTGCCGGTAATGCGGCTTTGGAGGAAGTGGTGATGGCAATGAAGACTCGTCCGGATTTATTTAAAGAAAAAAATCATATTGATACGCGTCAGCTTTATGCGACAAGTAAATTGTTATCACAGATTACCGGGCAAAAAGTGCAGCCGAACAAGGCAATAGTAGGTAAAAATGCTTTCGCGCATGAAGCGGGGATCCATCAGCATGGCGTTTTGTCCAATCGTTTGACTTACGAGATTATGAAAGCGGAGGATGTGGGTAGGGTTACCAATCAATTAATTCTTGGTAAACATTCAGGCAGAAGTGCTTTAGCTTCACGTTTGGTTCAATTGGGAATCCAGGTTTCAAAGGAGCGCATGGAAATTATTTTTGCGAAATTTAAAGCGCTGGCGGATAAAAAGAAAAATATTTATGATGAGGATTTGATTATGGTGGCGATGGATTATGATATTGAGAAAAAATATGAGTTGATGGAGGCAAAAATTTATTCGGAAAAAGATAAATCGGCAAAAGCGGAGGCGATGATTAGAATCGGTGAAAAGAAGGTGGAGGTTAAATGTGATGGTGATGGTCCAGTTTCCGCTCTTTATGCTGCTATTATTAAAGCTTCTGGATTAAAGGGAAAATTGACCTCGTTTAACATTAATGCGCTTACTCCGGATAAGGAAGCGGTAGGTTTTGTAAAGATTGAGTGGCAGGATCAGTATGACAAGATTTGGTATGGACATGGGTCCGATACGGACATTACAATTGCTTCAGGAAAAGCGTTGATTGATGTTTTGAATCGTATCGAAATTCGAAGAATGCATGATGAAAAAACTGGAAGAATGTAGGAAATTATCAATTATCAATGTGTGATTATGGTTTTGTTGGAATCCTTGAAAATCAGTATGGGTGAGTCGGCGAAGGATTTTTCGTTAAAGGGTGTGGATAAAAAAAATTATAGCCTGTCTGATTTTGCTGACGTAAAAGTTCTAGTAATTATTTTCATGTGCAATCATTGTCCTTATGTGAAAGCTATTTGGCAGCGATTGATCGATTTGCGGGAGAGATTTAAGGACAGAGGGGTGCAGTTTGTTGGAATTAATGCCAATGCGGCGAATCCTCAGTATGAAAAAGATAGTTTTGAGAACATGCAAAAAGAGTTTGCAGAAAGAAAAATGAATTTTCCCTATTTAATTGATGCCGATCAAAAAATTGCTCGTGACTATGACGCACAGTGCACGCCGGATATTTTTGTCTATGATGATACGCGAAAATTGGCTTACCATGGACGTATTGATAATAACTGGAAGGATGAGAGCAATGTGACTAAACATGAATTAGCCCAGTCTTTGGAGCAAATTTTAAAAGGTGAAAAAGTTGCCGAGCCACAAAATCCTTCGATGGGTTGTTCGATAAAGTGGATGAATTAAATGCCTTCTATCGTTGCCGGCACTCGCGTGCAGCGTTCTGAATCTCTGATTAGTGAGCACTCACCGATGCTGTTGAAAATCCTGAGTTCGTAATTTTCATTGAGTGTAAAAAGTTTCCAGATTCGGCTTGTGTCCTGATAAGCTAAAATTGTTTTGACCAAGCCGTTTTTGTCATAAATTTCCACTTTCATTTTTGCGTCGAAAAAAGTGGTTTGGCCGTTAGTTGATTCGGCAAAATATAGATAATCTTTTTTACCATCTTCGGTTTTTACAGCAGATTTTATTTTGCGAATGGTGAATGTTTCGGTGGTGCCTTTTGTTTCCAATATCGTATCCAGCTTACTGTCTATTTTATGCTTGAAGCTTATTTCTTCATTTGTTGGCTGTAAGAGATAGGAGTTAAACTGGGTTTTTTCCTGCAGGCCTGTTTCTGGCGGAATTGTTTGTTCTTCCCAGCTTAGAATGATTTTAATTTCTCCCGGTGCGAGATTAACGATTTGCGGCTCCGGAAGATTTCTGGAGATTATACTGCTATCTTTGGCTTCGGTAGTTTTGCTGGAGGTATCTTCTGCGGCTATTTTCATGGCAATTTTATTGTCAATTTCAGCGGAAAATTTATCAGCTTTGTATTCCTCTTTTGCCAGGAAACGGTAAATAATACTTGAGAGATCTCCTCTGGTAATTGGATCGAGGATGGAAAGTTTTGTGGCATATCCAGCCAAAAGATTTTTGTCTGTCGCAAATTCGAGATATTTGGAGTACCACTGGTCATTTTTGGAATTCTTTTCTAAGGTTTTCCACTTATAAAATTCACCAATGATTTTGAGCGCTTCGGTTTTTTTAACATTTTGATCCGGTTTGAATTTTCCATCCTTGTAGCCATTGATTATTTTCATATCTTTGGCGGTACAAATATATTTGCTGTACCATTCTTTGTAGCCGACATCCGGGAAACAGTTTGTTTTTGGAGTTGGTGTTTTGGTTTTGTTACTCTCAAAGAGAATTTTCAGCAGTTCGGAGCGGGTGATATTCTGTTCCGCTCTAAATGTGTTATCCTGATAACCATTAATTATTCCCTTGGATGAAAGATAGCGTATGGCAGTGTGAAATGGGTTTTCATAGCTAACATCTGTGAAATTTTTTGCGAAAGAAATGTTTGCGCAAAACAAAAAAAGGCTTGCTCCAATTAAGATAGGATTAACTTTTTTCATAGAAATGAGTGAAGGTGTTTTTATTTTACCTGATTTTAGTAAAAAAAACACTCCAACTAGGTGTCGGAGTGTTTTAATTTTGAAATTGTTTGTAATGATATGCGACTACATGTCGCATGCTATTTCTTTGCTTTTCCTTTTACCAATGGAAGACCCGTCCTCTTATTCTCAACTACTGATTTGCCCTCTGGTAGAGCATCAAGTGCTCCTTCTTTTACTTGACGAGCGAAGTAATAAATCATTTGTTTACGACCACCACGAAGGGTTACGTTCTTGGAGTGGAGGTAGTAAGTCTGACCCTTGCTGTTCTTGTGTGAGAAAGCCATGTGTTATTTGGTTAGATTAATAAATTATTATAAATCTAGAACTTTCATCAGATTAAGTCAAGATCAAAAAACACTCCGGCCTGAGCGGGAGTGTTTTTAGTTTTGTAAAAAGAAAAGAATTTATTTCTTCTTTTTCTTCTTACCACCTTTTGCTTTAGCTTTGATCTTTTTCTTTGCAGCCATAGGACATGAGGTTAATGAGTATTTTCATTATGGGTTTATTTATTTAAAATGCAAGTGTTTTTCCCTATTTAATGCAGTTTTTTTAATTTTATTTTTTTCTAATTTCCATGATGATTGCCGGATTAGCCCTGAGGTAAGCCGTTAATTGATTCTGTTTATATTTTTATCTTTTTGTATTAAAATTTAGAAAAAGTTTTTTATTTAAAAATATTTATGTTTACAATGATTTTGGTTATTTTAGGACTTTGTCTTTTCGAGATAATTTCCAGTATTGATAATGCCGTTATTAATGCTGAAGTACTTGCTACTATGGGAGCAAAGGCAAGAAGGTGGTTTTTGATTTGGGGCTTGTTTATTGCAGTTTTTTTAGTCAGAGGTCTTTTGCCATGGGGAATAATTTGGGCGGTGAATCCATCATTGGGGCCAATCGAAGCTTTGACTGCGACGTTCAGCAATGATCCTCATGTGAAGGAATCTATTGAGCTGGCGGCGCCGATTTTGCTGGCCGGTGGTGGAATATTTTTGGTATTTTTGTTTTTACATTGGTTATTTCTGGAAGAAAAACATTTTGGTTTGCCTTTCTTTGAAAAATTTTTTGTGAAAAACGGTGTCTGGTTTTTCGCAACCGTGTCAATTGTTTTGAGTGTGATTGTTTGGTATGCGCTAAAGCAGAATACGATGATGGCATTTGGTGCTGTGGTTGGGTCCTCAGCATTTTTTATTACTCATGGGTTTAAACAAAATGCGGAAGAGGCTGAAAAAAATCTTAAGAAGCAGCATCTATCGGATATGAGTAAAATACTTTATCTTGAAGTTATTGACGCGACATTTTCCATAGATGGAGTATTGGGAGCTTTTGCTTTTACTTTATCGGTGCCATTAATTCTATTGGGTAATGGATTAGGTGCTTTTGTAGTCAGGGAACTTACGATTGGAAATATTGAACGCGTAAAGAAGTATGTTTATTTGAAAAATGGGGCGATGTATTCGGTGCTTGTCTTAGGTGTCATCATGCTTTTTGATGCTTTTGGAGTGCATGTGCCGCAGTGGGTTTCGCCGGTATCTACTTTCTTGGTAATCGGCTATTTCTTTTTGAAGTCAAAGTGGGCATTGAAACAATGAAAAATATTTTTTCAATATTGCAAGGGCTTTCCTGAAAAAAAGCTTTATTGCAGTGAAAAATGGAGTATAAAAAATATGTGAAAAAAACAAGCAAGAAGAACGGGTTTAGGAAATTCTGGCGTTTGGGACTTGAAGAATTTAATACACAGAATTTTGATATTGGGGTGGATGGAGAATTGATAGTTCGTGAAGGAAATTATCAATATAATGTTTTTGATATTATAAAAAAGTATGGGACACCGACGGAGCTGGTTTTCCCGACAGTGATGGAAAATCGCGTAAGAGATTTGATTGATACTTTTAATGCTTATATAAAAATTTCCGGCTATAAGGGCCGTTTTTTTTATCATTATGCGATGAAGGCAAATCAGACAAAGGAATTTGTTTTGCCGGCGGTAGCCGAGGGAGCGAATCTGGATGTGGCCAGCGCGAATGAATTATTTTTGGTGAAAAGAATGATTGAGCAGGATAAATTTAATGCAAAGATCAGAGTTATTTGTAATGGACCGAAGACGGAAAAATATATTTCATTGATTGAGGAGCTTAAAGGAAAGGGTCTGATCGTGATTCCAATTATTGAAGATTATTTAGAATTGGAGCGTTTTAAAAAATTTAAGGGTGAAGTCGGAATCAGAGTTGATTTGGAAATAAAAGTGAAAGCGCATTGGGATAAAAGATATAATCGTTTTGGTTTTTCCGAAGAAGAAATATTGAAATTGGGAAAAATAAGAAATCTTTCCACTTTGCATTATCATATTTCCAAACAGATTGAGACTATTGATGGCTTTGTGCAGCCGTTACAAAAAGCGCTTGGTTTATTTGCTCAGATGAAAGAGAAAAATCTAAACTTGGATACTCTGGATATCGGTGGTGGAGCGGGAGTTCCTTTTGAGAAAAAAAAGCATTTTTATACCGGAAAAAGTTTGATTCGTCATATTGTCAATGCGGCTAAAAGTGAATGTGATAAGTTGCAATTAAAGCATCCGAATTTGATTGTGGAATGGGGTAGCTATGTAGTTGCGCCCGCACAAATTACCATATATAAAATTTTGGCGGAAAAAGATGTGAGCGTTAAAAATAAGAAAAAATGGTATGTAATTGACGGTAGTTTTATGAATGATTTGCTGGATACTTGGGCGATTCATCAAAAATGGCATGTGACTCCGGTTAATTATATGAAAACCAGAAAATTACAGCAGGTTTGGCTGGCAGGTTCTTCTTGTGATAGTGATGATAGATATACGGCTGGTGGTGGATATATTTCGTTGCCTTGTTTTCAAGATTGCGATGAGCTTTACATCGCTATTTATGATACCGGCGCTTATCAGGATGCTCTTGCTTCTCATCATTGCCTGCTTTCTTCTCCGGCAAAATTGATTGCGCAGAATGGTGAAATAAAAATTGCGCGCAGGCGTGAAAATGCTGAAGATGTGGGTAAGCATTTTGGCTGGTAGGTTAATAGATGATTTTGGCAGCATACCTCATGTGTAGCATCTACCTTAGTTTTTTGGCTTTCCCAAATGAAAATTTTAATATAGAATCTGCGGGAATTAATTAATATTGAAAAAATGGACATTCGAAATATTGCAATTATCGCGCACGTAGATCATGGAAAAACGACCCTTGTAGATGCTTTATTGAAAGCCGGTGGAATTTTCGAGTCTTATCAGCATGTGGAAGAACGTATGATGGATAGTAATGATCAGGAAAAAGAACGTGGAATTACAATTTATGCCAAGAACGCGGCGATTTTTTATAAAGATACGAAGATTAATATAGTCGATACTCCCGGACATGCGGATTTCGGCTCAGAAGTGGAGCGAATCTTGAGAACTGTCGATGCGACTTTATTGCTTATAGATGCCTTTGAAGGGCCGATGCCACAGACAAAATTTGTTTTGCGCAAATCTTTGGAATTGGGCCTGAAAGTTTTGGTGGTTATTAATAAAATTGATAAACCGATGGCGCGTCCCGATGAAGTTTTGGATCTGACTTTTGATTTGTTTTCAAAACTCGGCGCGACTCAGGAACAGCTGGATTTCCCTTATATTTATACCATTGCGAGGGATTCCGTGGCGATCAGGCATTTGAATGATGAGAAGAAAGATATTACTCCACTATTGGATTTTATTCTGGAACATGTGAAAAGGGCAGATGCTGATACGGAAAAGCCTTTTAGAATGCAGCCGGTAACTCTGGCTTATGATAATTTTATCGGCAGATTGGCTATTGGTAGGGTAAATGAAGGAAAAATCGGGGCAAACAAAAATGTTTTTGTGATTAATTCAAAAGGTGAAAAAAGAACGGAAAGACTTTCCAAAGTTTTTAGTTTTAGAGGTGTACAAAAGGTTGAAGCTGAAGAAGTGATGGCCGGAGATATTGTGGCTTTGGCCGGAATGCCGGATATTTACGTGGGAGAAACAATTACAACTGATGAAAAGGCAGAAGCATTGCCAGCGATTAAGATTGATCCGCCGGCTTTGGCTATCGAATTTATGGTGAATGATTCACCTTTTGCCGGAAGAGAAGGTAAGTTTGTTACGAGTAGGCATATTCGTGATCGTTTGAATCGTGAATTGGAAACAAACGTAGGTTTGAAGATCGAAGATATACCGGGAAGTGATGCAATTAAGGTTTCTGGAAGAGGTGAAATGCATATCGCGGTTTTGGTTGAATCGATGCGTCGCGAAGGTTTTGAGTTACAGATTTCCCAGCCGGAGGTTTTGATGAGAACGGTTGACGGTGTGAAAGAAGAGCCTATGGAAATGGCCGTAATCAATGTGCCGGATGATATGGCGGGAAAAATTATTGAGATTCTTTCTTCACGAAAGGGAGAATTGAAAAATATGAAATCGGAAAATGGCACTACGTTTATGGAATTTGAAATTCCGACACGTGGTTTGCTTGGTTTTCGCTCAATGTTCATGATTATGACGCGCGGTGAGGGAATTTTATATCATGCTTTTGAGCGTTTTGCGCCTTACAAGGGTACTATTTCGAAGCGTAGTGTCGGTTCGATGATTTCCGGAGAGCAAGGCTCAACTATGGCTTATTCCCTTTGGAAATTGCAGGAACGTGGTCAATTGTTTGTGAAACCCGCTACGGAAATTTATGCCGGTATGATTATCGGGGAACACAATCAAGGAACGGATTTAGTGGTGAATGCTTTGAAGAATAAAAAGTTGACCAATATGCGGGCGTCCGGTTCCGATGAAGCGCTGACTTTGACGCCGATTATGGACATGACGTTGGAAAAGGCCATTGAATATATCAAGGAAGATGAGTACGTGGAAATCACGCCGAAGAGCATCCGTTTGCGCAAAAAGTTCTTAGGTGAGAATGAGAGGAAGAGGCAGGGGAGGGGGTAGGGTTTACGGTGATTCTAAAAAGCATTTTTCGCAGTAAACGATTTCTGGGCGAGAGGGAGGGTAGGTGGTGCTGATGGGTGCTTGGCACTTTTGGCAATTACGCTGCCAGATTTTGCGGGGGTTGCGGAGAGAGAGCAGCTCTTTGTTGCGACAGGTGGGGCATTTTTGTGGAATGGGGAGCTGGTGTTTTTCGTAAAATTTTATTTCTGCGGGGATGATGCGATAGTTTTTTTGGCAGATTGTGCAGTTGAGAATTTCGTGGATGGATGAGAAAGCGGTAGCGGAACTTTTTTTATCATCTTTCCAGTGCCAACCTTTGGCTAAGACTTGCTCTTTTGTGAGTGGAAAATGTTCGTGGGCGACTGTTTCGTTGTAGCAGAATGGGGAAATATTGATAGGAAAAAATTCGCCGTATTGTACGTCCTCGCGGACGCTCGCTGCTGCTCGCATTTGTGCGATAATTTTTTCTTTCAATTTGAAGTATTCTTCTCGAGAATATTTTTTGTTGAGAATGCAATATTCGGCTTTTTTGGTACCGATACAACCGAAACATTCTTTACCACCATCCAGGTAGAGGCAATAGGTTACGTTTTGACTGTTGTTCAGACAACCATTGGAAAATTTCACGCCGTAACCGGGAAAAATCCCCTGACATTCGTAAGAAAGTTCGGTTTGGGCGCAGCCGGAAATGTCGTAACAATCGCGGGTTTCACCGGGGAAATTCAGCATCCACTTGAGATCTTCGCCACCATAGCCGTCAAAACAGTCCGTGCAATTTTTGCAGTTTTTAATGCCGTCACCGGTGGAACTTTCGCAATTAATTTGATGAGCATAGCGTTTGGGAAATTTCAAAGAAAAAGCGTGAAATTCCTGGATTTTTTCGGCAAATTTTTCCGGAGATTTTTTTATTTCCGCGACTTTTTGTCCGAATGTTTCTATCGTGAGAGGCTGGTTGAAAAAATAAAATTCTTTGTTTTGCAAATTCACACAGCCGAAACAATTTTTGCAATTTCTTAGTTCAAAGCCCAGGATGCAGTCATGGCAGTTTTTGGAATTTTGGAGGTACTGGCAGTTGAAAAGATTATCGCAGTCGAGGCAGAAGTAGCAAAGCTCGAGTTTTGTTGAGTAGATGCAGTCTACCGTGTCTTTGCATTCCCAAATGAAAGAGGAGTATAGGCAGTCTTCCAGGAAATTGGCGGCGAAAACGAGATAGCAGTTTTTGGCATCGGTGACATGGTTTACATATTCGCTATTTTCTAAACTTGAGGCTTGATTAAAAAGGCTGAAAAAAGGTACGTCACGCATCAGTTCGGCAAATTGTTCGAAGAAAGGTCGTGAAAAATCATAAACGTGCGTTTCGCGCATAGGATCCCAATTGTAGCTCCACCAACATTCCTGGCAATAGATGGTGAATTTAGAATCAGCGGGAAAAATGGCAATTATATCTTTTTCACAAAGGTCACATTTGCGCTTGTATAAGCTCTTTTCATTGCGCCAGGCGAGGCGGCGTTGCAGGCGGCAATCCGGACAATGCGTGGGCGGAGGGACTGCTATTTTTTTGTAAAAGGCCAAATGCTCGTCGGTGATAGAAAAGTTTTGGGTGCAGTTTTTACAGATAGCATTCATGGTTGAAGTCTAGCTTGGCCTTTTGGAATTGTCTATGGCCTGCTCCGGCCGTAGCGTCGAAGGGCAGACTTTTCACATCCATAATGCTGTCCAATCTATAGCTGTTGCGCCGGTTGATTCCAGGTATTCATTAGTTTTGCTAAAATGTTTGCAGCCGAAGAAACCGCTGTAGGCTGAGAAAGGAGAGGGATGAGTGGCGGTGAGGACATGATGCTTTTTGCGGTCGATGACTTTGCCTTTTTCTTGGGCATATTTGCCCCACAGCAAGAAAACTACGTGTTCTTTTTGTTCGGAAACGGCTTTGATTACGGCGTCGGTGAATTCTTCCCAGCCTTTTTTCTGGTGCGAGCCGGCGGTGTTGGCGCGGACGGTTAGCGTGGCGTTTAAAAGAAGCACACCTTGGCTGGCCCAGTTGTCCAGATTGCCGGTTTTTGGTATTTGGACAATAGTTTTTGTTGTGTCCGAAAAATCTTCGCTGATTTCTTTGTAAATATTTTGGAGGGATGGAGGGAGTGGGACGCCGTCGTTTACTGAAAAACAAAGTCCGTTCGCTTGCTTCGGCCCATGATAGGGATCCTGGCCGATGATTACCACTTTTACTTGATCGAAAGGGCAGAGTTCAAAAGCGCGAAAAATGTTTTTGCCTTCAGGATAAATAGTGTGCGTGGCAACCTCTTTTTTCACAAATTCCACCAGTTTTTCAAAATATTCTTTGCCAAATTCTTGCTCGAGAACAGTGTGCCAGGATGAATGGATTTTTACTTGTGCCATGTGGTGACTATACTATACTATTTTTCATATGACACATTATATTTGCAAAGGTGGTTGTGGTGGAGTTTCCAATGAAGCGGGTGTTTGTCAGGCGGAAAGTTGCCCAAATCATTTTGAGCTTTTGGAAGAATGCGATTGTGCGGATGGCAAGCATGGCGGTTCCGAGTTTGGTGCGAGTGATGGTGCTGATGAAGAGGTGATGGTGGTGAAAGACAGCAATGGCACGCCGCTAAAAGATGGTGATGATGTTGTTTTAATAAAGGATCTCACCCTGAGTGGTTCTTCGACAACTTTTAAGCGTGGGACGAAGGTCGGCGGTATTCGTTTAACCGGTAATGCGGCAGAAGTGGACTGCAAACTAGGCGGCTCGGCGATTGTACTGCGGACGGAGTTTTTGAAGAAAGGTGTGAGTAGGGCTGGGCTTTAGTGGCCTCCACTTCCTCCTCCTTGCCCACTTCTATATCCTGTTCTTGTGATTGGCGGTCGGCGCTTACTAACTCGTGCAGAAATTTCTTCACCGGATTCGTGTTTGGCGATGAATTTTAAACGAGTCGGTCGGTTGGTTTCCACCATTCCCAAGGTTACAATATGTTTTGGATTATTGTCCAATTGTAGGGTTCTTGGTTTGATACCGGAAGCTAATAAAGCTTTGGACATGTCTGCGGTGCAGCTGAAGTATTTCTTTAAATCCGCATCAAAGGTGAATACACTATCGACACATTCTTCCCATTTGCAATTTGTATCCTGATTAAAATCATCTTTTGCTTTTTTGTTGGCTTTTTCCGCGGCATTTTTAAGAAATGCTTCAATATCTTCTTCGGTTACGGCTTCTTCTAATGAAGAATCTTCCAAGCTATCAGTCATTGCCCTTTTAACTGTCTTTGTTAGGTCAGCGCTTACTTCTATTTCTTTTGGCATCGCTTGTGTCTTGATCTCATTATATTTTTGAAGCAAATCCGATTCTAAGGCGTCGAGGTGACTTTCCAAACGCAATTTAGCTGCTTCAAGGTCTTTGGCAAATTGGGCAGCTTCCGCTTGTGGATTCAGGGCTAAATCGAGACTCTTTGCCGTTTCACGAGTTACTCTGTCGGGATTTCTGAGTTCTTCAATGAAAGTGGCATCGCTTCTGTAATATTTGACAAGGGCATAGGTGATACCATCCATTACAATGCCCATTGTATTATCAGGAGACATTGCTTTAAGCTCTTCTGCTTTGTAAGTAATAGCATCTACATTGTCGTAAGGTTCTGGTTGAGCGAGTACCCTTGCTGATGATGATGGGACGTTTCTATCTTTAGGATTTAATATGGTGATTGATGAAAGACTTGTCGGCCTTACCGGTAAGACATTAGGTAATCTTTCAATGTAAAATTCTGATTTTGCTGTTTCCATAAAATTGGGTTAAACTGATTTAGTGGTGCATCATACCATGGCTAGAGAGTTTGTCAATGCGACTTATACAAATTTTTGCCTGTTATTATGGATTTTAGGTTCTTATTTCCAATAAGACGGTTATATTATCGTCTGCAATTATCTTCTCTTTCCTGTTTTGCCGATTGTTAAACATAGTCCGAGGAAAGCGATTTTGAAAGAAATTTTGTTTCGATCTCTATTTCGCGTTCACATCAGTTTGATGCACACCAAAAGTGTTGCCTTCAGTATCCAGAAAATATCCCTGCCAAGCCATGCCTGCGAGGGCGAATTTCGGCATTGCAACAATGCCTCCGTTGTCCAGAATTTTTTTTGCTATTTCATCGAAATTTTCTACCTGCATGGTGCAGACAAAAGAGTTGGTGCCGCATTCGTGAGGAGGTGTTTTAGCTGGACGGGGTAATAAACCACCATTAATGCCAGGTTCTTTACTGTCTTTTTCGGCAGTCATTATCATCCAATATGCTTGTTCTCCCCATTTTTCAAATTTCCAGCCAAATATATCCTGGTAAAATTTGATAGCGCGCTCAGGATTTTCCACCTGTATTTCGAAATGTACTACTCGGTTCATGTTTTTTGGGGTTAGGTATTAAACTTGCAAGCTCAGTGTATAGCATGCCATACTTTGCAGTAAAATGTTTTTTGCCAAAGCCGGTGATTTGATATATGTTGTAATATATAGGCCTTTGTAACGTAATGATGGTATATGTACGTAAAAATATTTCAAAAATTCCGGTCATTGAGTGTTCTTGTAATGATGGTACTTTTTCTCTTGGAACCGGCTTTGTCTCTCTCTGCTCAGGCATATACCAAGGTAGAGTTTGTAAAGCTGAATGTTTCAGCCACAACAAAAAATAAGGCGATCGCTTTGAAATGGAAGGCTTTAGACAAGAAAAAATTGGATTTTGACGGTTATACGATTCTTTATAAGAAGGGAGTTCATGAAAAATTAGAGGGAGCAGCTGTTAACAATGCTTACGTCGCTTTAAATTCTTTTAATATTAATCTTTTGACAGTTGGGGACTGGTGGAGCTTTCAGGTAGTGCCGGTGAAGCTTATTGATAATGAATATGTTGAAGTCGCGGTCAGAAGTGCAGTGGTGCAGATTCAGGTGAAGGATAAAAAGGATAAGCCAAAGGAATATGAGTATGTTGTTATTTCCGAAGATTTGTTAAAGCCGAATATTACCACTCCGGCTAAAAATAAGGTTTTAACGCAGTTTCCCAGGACGGCATATTTAGCATGGGACAAGGTATCGGGTGCGAAGAAATATGAGATTCAATTTTCTTGCTCCGGATGTGATGGTGCTCCGGCCGGTGCTGAAACTCGTGCTGAAAAATGGGGTAAAGCCGTAAAATATTCTACAAAGCAAAATCATTATTTAACTCCTGATCTGGGAGCTGATAATTACTATCGTTTTAGGGTTAGAGCTGTAGTCAGAACCGGTGTGGAGGGTGAATGGTCTGATTATAGTTACTTCCGTTTTGATACCAGCGGCTTGAGTTAGCCATCTGTTTTTGGTATAATGACGGGATGAATAAGACGAAAGAATACAAAAAAATGGCATTGTTTCTGGTTGGTATGGTGTTGCTGAAAGGCTCATTTGTATTTTTAGCTGACAATTACGGTTATCTTGAGTTTAATGGATTATTTAGCAGTGTTTTGAATGTTAAAAATATTGTAGCTCTTACCAATGAATCCAGAAAAGAGGCCGGTCTTGGAGTTTTGAAAGTAAATTCAAAACTTCAGGCTGCTGCGCAGATGAAGGCTGAAGATATGTTGAAAAATCAGTATTTTGCCCATAGCGATCCGTTCGGGAAGATGGCTTGGGATTTTATGGATGATGCCGGGTATAACTACCTGTTTGCCGGTGAAAATTTGGCGATGAATTTCAATTCAGCCGAAGAAGTAAATAGAGGGTGGTTGCAAAGTATTACGCATAAAGAAAATATTTTAAGTGATAAATACAGTCAGATAGGAGTTGGTGTTACAGCGGGAAAATTTATGAGAACTGATTCGAGAATTGTCGTACAGCTGTTTGGAAAACCATTGCAGGCCAATGCCTACATAAAAGGGATGAAAACAAACATTCCAAAACGTAAAGAGAGGGTGGTTGCGCTAAATTCCAGTCTCCCCGCAGTGAAAGGTGCGTCTGTTGAAAGATACATAGCGGAATTGGTAGAGCGTAAAGAGGCAAAGTGGATGCCGTTTGTCGGCGGTATTCCCGTGAAAAATTTGCTGGATATAATTTTCATATCCATTCTTGTTTGTGGAATTGGCGTATTTGTCTGGCGATTGAAGAAAAAGGCTTACTTTAAGCCCGGGATTTGACTTTTTTAGTTTATTTGTGTAAGAATTGTGTACTATAAATTAACCTGGTTTTTTTATGAGTATTCTTCACAAACAAGCGAAGTTTTGTCTTGTACTGTTTTTAGTATTGGTAATTTTTGGTTTGAGCTTACCGCTGGGCGCAATGGCGGCGACCGATCAAGCCAATATCAGAGCCGAAATTGTAAAATCAAATCCTGGGCCTTCGGCTCAAAATAAAGCAATTTTTCGCCAGGGAGAGGTCTTGGTGAAATTCAAAAAAAATCGTGTAGATGTTTCCCGCTTTGTGGGTCGTATATCCGTGAAAAAATTTGAAGTGTCCAGGGGACTTGAGAAAAGAGAAATTTTTGAACCGCAAAATCTTACCCTCATGGAATCAAAGACCAGTGAGACTACCGATCAATTAATAAAGCGTTTAAAAAGTGATCCGGCGGTAGAATATGTTGAACCGAATTATATCAGGTATTTTGAGTCCACAACCCCTAATGATACGAGCTTTACCAATCTTTGGGCATTGAATAATACCGGACAATCAGTGAATGGTAGCTCCGGAATAAATGATGCCGATATTGACGCATCGGAAGCCTGGGATAAGTATACTGGTGGAACAAGTCCTATTGTGGCGGTATTGGATACGGGTGTTGCATATAATCATCCGGATCTTGTTAATAATATGTGGGATGGAAGTGCCGGCTGTAATGATGATTCCAATAATTCTATTGCCGGTGGTTGTCCAAACCATGGCTTTGACTTTGTCAATAATGATAATGATCCTATTGATGATCATGGTCATGGTACTCATGTAGCGGGGACTATTGGAGCTGAGGGAAATAATAGTCGTGGTGTAGCCGGTGTGAATTGGACTACAAAAATAATGTCCGTGAAGGTGGGTGGCGCGGCCGGAATTCTTGTTTCAGATTGGATTAAAGGGCTTAACTTTGCCAAAAATAATGGCGCGAAAATAGTGAATGCCAGTTTTGGCGGCTCTCAATTCTCCCAGGCTGAGAATGATGCGATCGCTTCATTCCCGGGTCTTTTTGTTGCCGCGGCTGGAAATGGAGGCAGTGATGGTATTGGTGATAATAATAATAACGTGCCTTTCTATCCTGCAAGTTATGATTTGTCCAATATAATTGCCGTGGCTGCGATGAATCAAGCTGACGGACTTTCGAATTTTTCCAATTTTGGCAGTACATCGGTAGATGTGGCCGCGCCGGGTGAAAATATTTACAGCACTTATCCAATATTTTCAACGCCTTTCAGCGAAGATTTTGCAGGAGTGACTTCTCCAAATATTGGTGCGCAGTTTACAGCGGAAGGGGAATCAAATAATTGGGGGACGGCCGCTGGTGTTCTCTGGTCTGATTTGAATAATACACCTTATGCCAATAATGCTAATACTGCGGTGACATCGAATGCGATCAATCTTGCCGGTAAGGCGGGGGCGAGGGTTTTTTTCGTTGTTGTTTGCGATACAGATTTGACTCTTAATGATTATATGGCGCTGGATGTTTTTAACGGTACGAACTTTACTGAAATTGATAGATTTAATGAGCTTTTACTTAAAGATCAATTTCCCGTAGGTGGTGGTTTTGGAATGGAGTACTTTACGGATATTTCCAAATATCTAAATTCCCAGACAAAATTAAGATTCCGATGGGTAACTGATGGAAGTAATGTGGTGGCCGGTAATTATCTGGGTTGTCGTGTTGATTCTATTTCTGTTAATGCAGTTGAACGTACCGGTGAGAGTTATAAATTTCTGAATGGTACTTCGATGGCTGCTCCACATGTGACAGGCGAAGCTGCTATGATTATGGGCTACAATCCGGTGCTCACTGCGTTGCAAGTAAAATCAATAGTGGAAACTACCGGAGACATTTTAGCCGGTCTATCCGGTAAAACGACGAGTGGCAGACGTATAAATCTTTTCAAGGCGCTTGATGTTTTCAAGCCGCATGGTGGTTTTGATGTTGCTGACAGCATTCCGGCGGCACAAATTACGCAAAATACCGATGGTACCGGTGGTGTTCTGGTTAATTATCGCGCGCAGGACGGTATTGTCGGATTGCCCATGAGTGTTGACCAAAATACATTTCAATATTCGCTTGATGGGGGCATTACGTTTAGTAATCCACCGGCGAATTCTATCGTGCTTGCATTTCCCAAAAATCAGACTGTTGTTTCTGCAACTGATTTTAATGGGACTGTATATAATTTTTCGATTAGTACAAAAGCCTTGCCTGGTTTGGAAACAAGCGATCAGTCTAATGTTGTGATTCGTTTCAAGTTATTCGATGGTGTGCAAAATTTGCAAAGTCCTTATGTTACTTCCGCCGCATTTAGAATAAATAATAGTCTTCCTACGGCGACTCTGACTAATACACCGGCGAGCGAAACGGCTGTAAAGACCACTGATGTCACCGTTGCCGGTACGAATGTTGCCACCTATCAATTCAATTTGGACAATGGGGCGTTGAGTGCGAACACGAATGTTTCCACTCACATACAGTTATCAGATCTTGCCGATGGCACGCATACTCTTGCCGTTATAGGGGGGGATGTCCAGGGAAATGTACAGGCTGTGTCGACTTCTTTTTCTTGGCTTGTGGATACCACTGGTCCGACCGGTACGATCACAAATGCTTCCGGCAATCCTACCAATAATTCGACTCCGACTTTAAATCTTATCGTCTTGGATGCCGGGGTGGGAACAAGAAATTTAGAAATGAGATTTTCCTGTGACGGTGCGACGTGGACGAATTTCGAGCCTTATCAATTTGAAAAGACGGATTTTAATGTAAGATCAGGTTTAAACGGTTGCGTGAATGTTGATGGTGAAAAGAAGGTATTTGTTCAATTTAAAGATTCATTGGGTAATATAGGAGCCGATTTTAACACCGGAATTTTTACGCTGAATAGCAGTGCGGCCATTGCTCAATTCACTCTAACTCCGGCTAATCCTTCCGCTAATAAAAATCCACAGTTTACAGTAGGTGGCGCTAATATAGTCAGCTATAAATTCAAAATAGACAACGGTGCTTTTTCTACGGAAACTGCTGTTTCATCCAATATCCAATTATCAAATCTTGTCGATGGCAGTCATACGATTCAAATTATTGGTAAAAATAATGCGGGAACGGCGCAGAATGTAAATTCGCCAACAGTATTTACTTGGCTTGTAGATACCATAGGCCCTGTTCTTACTATTGATAATACCAGTGGAATTTTGACAAATCTGTCCATGCCCGTGCTGGCTCTTGCAATAAGTGATGATGGAGTTGGAACTGTGGGAGCAACGGTAAGATTTTCTTGTGATAATTCTACCTGGACGAATTTCGAGGCTTTTCAAGCTACTAAAAATGATTTTAATGTGCGTTCCGGATCGAATGGCTGCGCGGCTGCCGATGGAGTGAAAACTGTTTTTGCGCAGGCAAGAGATTCACTGTTAAACATTGGTCAATCCGTTCAGGCTACAGAATTCACTCTCGATACGACTCCTCCAACCATTACCGGACTTATTTCCGACACGACACCAACAAAGTCAAAAACGTGGACATGGAATTCCTCTGACGCTACGGCTGAATTCCGTTTTGCTACTGATCAATCGCCAACCGGCACTCCAGCGGGAGTTTATGGCATTCTAAAGACAGCATCTCAATTAGCCGGTGATGGAACTTTTTATATTCATGTTCAGGCAAGGGATACACTTGGCAATGAAAGTGCTGTAACGACTGTTGCCGCCGTTCTGGATAATACCGCTCCGACTGCTGCGCTCACGAATTCTCCCAATAATCCAACAAAATTAACTTCGGCGAATGTTACGGTTGGAGGAGAAGGCGTAACACATTATAAAGCCAAGCTTGATGCGGCAAATTTTGGTGCGGAGACACCGGTTGCTACATCTATCGTGTTGGCTGATTTATCAATTGGCGAGCATACGCTTGAGGTTATAGGACGAGACAGTGCCGGCAATTATCAAACTGAAGTATCTTCTACCAGAGTTACTTGGGATATTGATCCTACATTGGTGACCGCTGTTTTGACCGGGACGCCGGCAAGTGTTACGAATTCCATTACGGCAAATGTTACTGTTGGCGGAACCGATGTAAATTTCTATAAATTTAAACTCGATCAGGGCAGTTTCAGTGCGGAAGCGGCGGTGAGCGAGTCGTTGAAGTTGGCAAATTTAACTGAAGGACAACATCAAATTGCCGTATTAGGCAGAAGTACTACCGGAATATATCCCAATGCTGCTGATGCAACTGTATTTTCCTGGACTGTTGATCTTACGCCGCCGATAGCCGTGTTGAAGGGTGCGCCTGTGGGTAGTGTTACGGACACCAGTGCGACAATTACTGTTTCCGGAACCGGTGTTACTCATTATAAATTCATGTTTGATGGTGGATTTTTTACTCCGGAAATAGCAGTTGCGGTTCCTATCACTTTGAATTCGCTGGTAACAGGCGAGCATTTTGTGAAGGTGATAGGTCGTGATGTTGCCGGCAATTATCAGGCTGAATCAAATGCCGTTCAGGCAACTTGGACAGTGATTTCCTCAGGAGCTGCCGGAGGAGGAGGCGGCGGAGGTGGAGGTGGAGGTGGTGGTGGCGGCTTGATCAGTTCCACGACTACTAAAAGCCCGGGCAAGGTATTGGGTGCGAAAACTCAACTTTTCAAGGATGGAATAATTGTAAAACTTAGTGGTAAAAAACAGTACTACCTGATTCAAAATGGGGAGAGAAAGTCTATTTCATTTGCTGAATTAAAGAAAAATTACGCCAATAAAAATGTTGTTGAATTGAGCCAAAAAAATCTTGCAGCGATTCCGTTGGTAAAAAAGCCCAAGGTGGTGACGGTAACTAATTTAGTTCAGTCAATTCAAGAAAAGCCTGTCGCTACAATACAAACCATGATCAAGGTAATGTATCGCTCGGTGAGAGTTTGGAGTGAAATGAGCATGAGCTCCAAAATTATTGGCGGAGTATGGTATGGGCAAAAATTAGAGGTACTGGAGGAAAAAGACGGCTGGTATAGAATTGTCTGGGGTCAAGGATCGGCCTGGATTGACGGGCGATGGGTGAAGAAGATTGAGTAGGAAACCGGCGCCCGCTGGAGAAGAGAGTAAAAACTGTGCCTTGCGCGTATTTTGTTTGTTTTGCTTGAGCTTTGCTCTATTTTTAAGAAAATATTCTCGCTTTTAACCGATGATGAAGTTTTTCTTTAACATATTGTTGCCAAATGTAGTAAATGTCGTAAGTAAGATTAGTATGATATATTATCACTAGAGTGAATTTATCAATATCTACAGGTTTATGGCATATGACGAACATTTAGCGGATAGAATTGGTACGGTTTTAAAAGAAGATGATGGGTGGTTTATGTTTCATGGTGAACGTAAAAAATGAAAAGGATTTAGCGGTTAAGGTATAAGATATTGCCGTAAAAAGCCCTGTTTTTATGGGTAAAATGTTTTCAGAAAAAATTGACCGTCAACGGTCAATCCCGATTAGAGAATGATATGCAAAATACGCAATTCCTTCGCGCCATTCAGATTCTACGCGGAATAAATGGCTTGTATAATTGGTAAAACCTTACATGGCTCCCGAGGTTGGAGGAGGTTCGAACTTTGATGATGGTGGGGTAATGGAGTTTGAATATATGTCGCCATTGTTGCCTTAAACTTTCTTATCTTGTGCTCCAAGGCATACCTGATGTTGCATGTCCCACCAAAGATCTTTTACGTCTTCGCGTGAATCTGGGTCGGAATGGAAACTGGTGAATAGTAAACTTATTTCTCTTTTGAAGGCTTCTTTTGATCGTGCTGATGATTCTTGTGCGGAATGTCCTTTTAGCAAAGATAAAGGAACTTGATTTGAGGCGTCCAGAAAGCGCTTAGCTCTTTTATCATCTATTGGCCTATTTAGATATTTCGGGTTGAAATTAAAGATGAAACTTTTTTTATACCCTATGTATGAAGTATTTTTGTCTGCGCATGATTTTCCCAATTCTTCTGCTGAATCACAAGATACGGCGTAAGTAATCCTGTTTTTTAGTAGTTCCTCGTTTTTGCCTGCCTGCACGATGACTTTATTATCATGACCGGTGACACAATCTTCGTTTCCATGCCCATTTAAAATAACCAGAGATGGATTTGTTTTATGTACACGTCCTTCAAATTCCTTTCTTTCGGCTTTGTCTTGATGAAGATCGATTACCTTGGCTCCTTTTTCTTCTGCAGCTTCAATGATCTTCTTGCTCCAATGAGAAAGATATTTTGTCCCAGGATCGTGTCCGGGCCTGGTAATTAGTAATGTTTTACCCTTGACCATATAATTTCTGTATTAGTCCGCTTTTCATTGCTCTGAGCCATTCCATTTCTACTGCTTGAATAGTTTTTCCGATCTTATCTCCTTTTTTTACGTGAGCAATTAGCTCGTCTTTTGTGAAAACTCCATCGTTTCCTATGGACTTGGCTGTGTTTGAAGAAAGATTTGATAACCTAACCAGTACTAAGTTTCTGATTTCTTCATCTGTATCTATTTCTTTTTTATGAATCTTTATTGTTTTCATCATAAAAGGCGTTAAATTATTCCAATTTTTTCCAGCTTTTCGAGGATCTCTTTGCTCAATAGTGTATCATTAACAATTTCTATGTATGCAACATTCCAGGTAAGCGGTTTTTCTTCAAGGCTTAGAATAATCTCATCCCTGATTGGCAAAGGAAGATTCGCAAAGATCTTTAAGAATTTTTCTCTTTTTTCCATAAACTTTTGTGTACTTAGTTATTGTAACTTGTTTTATGGTTTTTTTGTAGTTTTTGTTTGTATCAATGCTTTTTTGGCTTCTATCTTTTATAATTTGGAATATGCATTTTCTACATATTCCTTTTGTCTCATTTTGACTGTTGTTTAAATTGCAACAGTTCCTTTTTGATATGGAAGAATGGATTCCGTTGCTTGTGTCAAAAAACGGCTTGTCTAAGCCGTAAGTATAATCATGGCTCCCGCTAGTGGATGTGTTTCGAACTAAATTCTATAGCTCTATTATTGAGCTTGGAAGAATTTTCAATTCTGATACTATGAAGTTTGCTGATTTGTTAACTACTGAGTAGATGCTTGTTTTTATTGATGATTCAGGTGATCCGGGGTTTAAGTTTGATAAAGGCTCTACCAAGTTTTTTGTAATATCACTTGTGATCTTTGATGATGAATTGGAAGCGGAAAAAACGGCCATTGCAATCAAGGATTTGCGTAGGGAATTGAGGTTTTCCGATCACTCCGAATTCAAGTTTTACAAGTCTAGCAAGGATGTCAGGCAGAAATTTTTAAACAAAGTCTGCGGTTTTCAGTTTAGGGTGCGTTCTTTGGTTGTGGATAAGTCTTTAATTCGTAGCGAGGAGCTGAGGCATAATAAGAATTCTTTCTATGGCTATGTGATTAAAACGGCTTTGAAATATAGTGAGGGCAAGATCAAAAATGCAAAAATCAAGATTGATGGCAGCGGGGATCGTGTTTTCAGAAAGAATTTTTTAGGCTATTTACGCCGTCAGCTTAACTCTACAGATCTGAAAATCATGGAAAACTGTAAATTGGTAGATTCTAAGCAAAACGTGTTGATCCAGTTGGCTGATATGGTTGCTGGCAGCGTACATAGATCATTTAATAAGGAAAAGCTCGATCACAAGCTCTATAAGGCCATTATCAAGAAAAGGATTGAAAACGAATGGCTTTTTCGCTAACAAAAAATAGTCCGATAAACGGACTATTTCCGACCACATGTCCTAGGCTGGTTGTCCCAGTCACGCCACCATCCGGTGACAGTTCAGAATACAGGTCTTTGTACTTATAGTGTACATGGATGGATGGCGAAAATCAACTGTTTGTGTGAGTCAATGTTTTTTTGCTTCTGCGTCGTATCATTTGGAATATGCATTTTTTACATATTTCTTATAAGTTCAATTTCGACAAAGCACGCTGCTGTAAAAAAATGGCTTATTTAACCTGTAAAGTGATTTCTGGCTCCCGCTGCTGGAGGAGATTAGAACTTTGATGTGATTATTTGTATAAGGTTGGTTAATGAGGTAGATTTTAATTATTAAACTAAATTATGGCTTACGACGAATATTTAGCAGATAGAATCGGCATGGTTCTAAAAGAAAATCATACTGCTTTTGAAGAAAAGAAAATGATGGGTGGTTTATGTTTTATGGTTGATGATAAAATGTGTATAGGTGTTGTGAATGACAGGCTAATGGCGAGAATAGATCCTGAAATATATCAGCAATCTCTTAGGATAGAGGGCTGCCATGAAATGAATTTCACAGGTAGATCAATGAAGGGATTTGTATTCGTGGAGGCTGAAGCAATTGATTCCGACAAAGACTTAGAATATTGGGTGAAATTGTGTTTAGATTTTAATCCTAGAGCGAAGAGGAGTAAAAAAAGATAGGAGCATATTTTAGGCGGCATCAAATCTTGTTTTATTTTCAGTCATCCACTTTTCCATGTCTTCTTTAGTGTGACCAGAGTTTTTCATTACGTCAGCATGAGCCTGCATGTAGTGGGGCATAAGTGCTTTCATCCAGTCTTCGAATGTTTCACCTTGTGCTGTTGCGTTACACAGGTCGCATTTAAGAGTTTTCATAAAGTTAATATGTTTGAAAATAATGTTGCTAGTATACCGTATGACTACGTAGTCGTCAAAAACGGCTTATCCTCACGGCCCTTAAAATACGCGTCGGATCGTCATCAAAACTCGCATCGTGCAAAATACGGATGATTTTATGTTTAAGGTCTGCC